>JBQCDS010000307.1:0-9740 GCA_051961035.1 Trinickia sp.
CCGACGCGCATGGACCGTTGGCAGATCGCGCTAGAGGCGCGCCAATACGCGCGCGCTCGGGCCATCGTCGCGCATTCGCCTCTGATGCATGACGAGCTTCGCACGCTGTACGGCGTGCCGGCGTCGAAGATTCGCATGCTCTATCCGCCTGTCGATGGCACGCGGTTCGCGCCTGTCACGGCGGACATTCGTGCGCAATTGCGGCGCCAGTACGGTTTCGCCGACGACGAAGTCGTTTTGCTGTTTCCCTCCACGAGCCACGAGCGCAAGGGGCTGCCGCTCATCGAAGCGGCTTTGAACGGGACAGCATTGCCCGTCGTCGTGGCGGTGGCGGGGCGCCCGCCCGAGCGCACGAGCGAGCGTCTTCGCTATATCGGCTACGTCAAAAACCTGGAAGCGGCCTATCGGGCTGCGGATTTCACGATTCTTGCGTCGAAGTACGAGCCGTTCGGCCTGGTCGGCATCGAATCGGTGATGTGCGGCACGCCTGTGATTCTCGGGGACAACATCGGTTGCTGCGATGCCATCGCGCCCGCGCATAAACACCTCTTTGCGGCCGGCGATGAGGCGGCATTGCGTTCGGTCGTGCAAGCGTGCGTGCAGGCTGCCCGGGCCGGGTCTCGCCATGCGAGCGGTTCGGCGGCGCTCGCTTACGATCCGAGCCTCGATACCCACGTCGATGCGCTGATCGACCTCGCCCGCCAAATCGCGGCCCGCTGACGCGCGCCTGGGCCCGCGCCGAGCGTCAGTCCACGGTAGCCGCGCTGCTATACTGATCGTCTTTTATCGGATCGGCGCGGCGAGTTTTTTGGCGTCGCTCCCTTGGCACCATGTGCTGATCGAACAGAGCGGGGAGCGATGGTGTCGCTGTCGATTGGCGAGCCATGCATTTGCCTTTCGCATCAGCAAGCCCGGGTCGCGCACTAATTTTGAACGATGATCGCGCCGCCGCGCATGGCCGTGTAGAGCCAATTTGCCAATGAGTAGATTTTTCGGACGTCTCCAAATCTTCGCGCGCGCAGTGCCGCTGCTTGCGCTCAAGCCGTTGCGGCGCAAACCGCGCCAACCGCAGCGGATCTTGATCGCGCATCATTTGCAGCTAGGCGATACGCTCCTGCTGACACCGTTGCTCGCGAAGCTCAGAGAGCAATATCCCGAAGCGAAGATTGTCCTGACGTGTCCAAAGGCGATCGTGCCGCTTTATTCGGGGCGGCCGTTCGGCGTCGATGCATTGCCGCTCGATTTTCATCACCCCGAACTGGTTAGGGAAGTACTGCGTTCGGGGCCGTACGACCTTGGCATCGTGGCGGGCGACAATCGTCATGCGTGGCGCGCGCTCGCCGCCCGTTGCAAATGGATCGTGGCGCACGCGGGCGATAAGCCCTGGAAGAACTGGCCCGTGAACGAGCGCGTGCCTTATCCGCAAACTCCGGCGGCATGGTGCGATCTGGTGGCCGAACTGGCGCAGGGCGATCCGCCGGCGCTTTATCGCCCGCAAGCGTGGCCCATGCCGGCGGCTGGCGATTTGGACGCGTCGATGCTGCCGCGAATCCCCTACGTCGTCTTGCATCCCGGTGCCAGTACCGCCCCCAAGCGTTGGCCAATCGAACGGTGGCGCGAACTGGCAAACAACGTCGAGCAGTTGGGCTATGCCGTGGTGTGGAGCGGAGGGGCCAATGAGGCCGCCCTCGTGCGTGAGATCGATCCCGGCTCCGAACGCCCGAACTTCGCGGGAAAGCTCGGGTTGGGCGGTCTGTGGCATCTTTTCGCCAGCGCAGCCGCACTCGTCTGCCCCGACACCGGGCCGGCTCATCTCGCGCGCCTGATCGGCGTGCCGACCGTCACGCTGTTCGGCCCGGGCAGCGCCTCGATACATGGCCCCGGGCGCTATTGGAGCACCGTGCCGTTTATCCCGGTCACGATCGTCGACATGCCATGTCGCAACGAAACCGGCATCTTTCACCGCGAGCGTGACTGGGTGAGGCGGTGCGACCGTGGGCCGGATACCTGCCTCGAGTGGCGCGGCGATCACGCCGGATGCATGGGCCGTTTGAGTGTCGAAACAGTGACGAGCGCCCTCGTGGGCTTGCTGGAGGCCGCGTGACAACTTCTCGATTTCCGCTTGCACAACTGCTTTGGGTGCCGTGCACGCTGATTGCCTTCGTGTCCATGTTCGGTCACATGACGGGGCTGAACAACGTCGGCATCGCGCTGACGGGTGTGACCGTGCTTGCCGCGTTGTGGCTCGAACGGCGCGAGTTGCGCGAGTGGCCTCTCGTGGTGCCGATCGCCTTGTGGGCCGCATGGACGTTCGCCGCCGTGCTCTGGTCAGCGTATCCGCGGGTGAGCCTGCACGCATGGCTGGACGAAGTGCTCTATCCGTTAATGGTTTTCTGGGGATTTTGGCTGTTCGCGTCGCGCGTGGAGCGGGCGCGCTACGTGGCGTTTTCGTGCCTGGCCGCATGCGTCTCGCTCGCGCTGATCAGCGCGATCTATTGGGGGCAATTGCAGCCACCCACCCCTGAGACGTTCCCGTTGCGGTTCTATGCCCGCGTCGGTCATACGAGTACGCTCGCACTCTTTGCCATCCCGGTCTTCTTGGGGCTGATGGTGCACGGGAAAACGCGCTGGTTCGGCATTGCCGGCGTATTGCTCGCGTTATTCGTCGGCTTGGCATCGCTCAATCGGTTCTTCTGGCCCGCGGTCGTCGTGACGCTCTGCGTGGCGCTCGTTCCCGTTTTCCGCCATCGTCCGAGGCGCGCACTCGTCCTGCTCGCGATTTTGTTGATTGGGGCGTGCACCGCGCTGCTGTTTTTTAGCCGCTTCGTGTCGGCCAGTACGCCAGCTCCCGCCCCTGGGAGCGAACCGGTCGCGGTGGTGCTGAGCGAGGTACCGCAACGCTTGCTCGCCTTCGACCAAAAGATGCACACGGATACGCGCCCGATGCTCTGGGCGTTCTACGGCAAGCACGCGCTTCATCACCCCTGGCTTGGCGTCGGGTTCGGCAAGCCGCTGCCGGGCATGGTATTGCGCCCGCAGATGCCTGCTGCGCTGATCGCGGCCGAGCCCCTTGCGCCCACGCATGCGCACGATATGCTGCTCAATACCTGGTTGCAGACTGGCGTACTGGGCGTTGTGCTTCAAATCGTGCTGCTGGCCAGCCTTGCCTGCCGTTATTGGAAACTACGCCGCGTCGACGAATGGCTTGCTGCCGCCGGCCTTGCGCTCGTCATCGGCATGGTTGTCAAGAACGTCATGGACGACTTCATGTGGAAGACCACCATGCTTGCCTTCTGGGCGTTTGCCGGCTTGCTGCTCGGTGTAGGCACGCGCGAATCGTCGCGCACGGCCATGGAACGCCTCTAACATGACCGCCGAAGCCATGACCGATGCGTCTGTCCATGAAAGCGGGCTTCCCCGGCCGGTTCGCATCCTCTTTCATATCGACGATTTCGGCCGAGGTTGGACTGAGACGGCCCTGATCGCATGGCTCAATGCGCTCGATCGGCGCGCATTCGCGCCGAGTCTCGCGGTGACGTTTCCCACAACCGATTTCGATTTCTGGCGGGAGCACTCGTTGCCCAAGGACGTGCCCGTGCACATTCTGGCGTCGGAATCGTGGATGAACCGTCTGCACCGGGCGGAGCGTGCGCGCAAGCTCCGTTTCGGCGAAAAGCTGCTGCATAAGCTGTCGACCTTCGCTGCGATTCGGCGCATCGTCGATCGCCGGTTTTTGCGACTCGCGCGCGGCTGCGACATCGTGTGCGATTTCGACTTGACGTTCAGACGGATCGCCGGGCGCGGCGGGGTGCCCTGGCTGGGTGTGAGCCACTACAGCTTCTCGGCGCGATGGAGCGACAAAAGCGCGGCTTACCTGTCGCGCCGCGTGAGGCAATTCGAGCGATATGCCGCCCTCTGCGTGCTGACCCCCGCCATGCGGCGCGAGGCCGAGCCATTTTTTAACGATCGGTCCATCAAAGTCGTCGAGTTGCCGAACGTCATCGACATCGACGAAATCGCACGCGGCGCCGCGGCTGAAGCGGCATTGCCTGCGTCGCCCTTCATCCTATCGGTCGCCCGGCTCGACGAGCGACAAAAGGATCACGCAACGTTACTGCGGGCTTATGCGCTGTTGCGCGCGCGATGCCCGTCGGTGGGCGATCTCGTCTTGCTCGGCGACGGCCCCGATCGCGGAACGCTCGAAGCATTGGCGAAGGAGCTTGGCATTGCCGCATCCGTGCAATTCCTCGGCTTTTGCTCGAATCCGTTTCCCTTTATTCGCGCGGCGCAGTTGCTGGTGCTGAGCAGCCGGTACGAAGGTTTCGGCATGGTGCTTGCCGAAGCCATGGCGCTGGGTACGCCCGTCGTTTCGTCCGATTGTCCGACCGGCCCACGAGATCTGCTCGATGGCGGCGCGGGATTGCTTGTTACGCCGGGCGACGCGCAAGGCTTGGCGGATGCGATCGAGGCGCTCTCGTGCGACCGAACGGTGCGCGACGCGGTGGTTCGCCACGCCGCCGCGAAGATTCAGGAATTCGCGCCGGAAAGTGCGAACCGCAGGGTATTGTCGATCGTGGGCGACCTGATCGGTCGGGAGGCAGACGCCGCACGCCACGAGGCGCGCATGGGCGCCGGCCCAGCGGCCAACCGCGAGAACCTTCACACGCGCTGATGTCGATGAGCACGAACTCTCCTCTCTCGTTCCCGCAAGCGCCGCGCGCGATCCTCGTCGTATGCACGCAGCGTATCGGCGATGTATTGCTCGCCACGCCGCTCGTGCGCTCGCTGAAACGCCAATGGCCGCAGGCGCAGATCGATATGGTCGTGTATCGCGGAACGGAAGGCGTGCTGGAGGCCAATCCGGACGTGCGCCGTGTCATTTGCGTCGAACGCCGAGCAGGGTGGCTGCAACGGCTTGCCGATGCGGCTCGGCTCTGGCGTCGCTACGATCTTGCATGCGCCGTCATCGGCTCGTCGCGCTGCCGCCTCTACGCGTGGGCCGGCGGGCGCAAGCGGATAGGGCTCGTCGAGCCTCATCGGGCCAAGCGGCTGAGCCGCTTTATGCTGCATAGCACCGCACTCGACGAACATCAGCGCGTTCATACCGTCACCAGCCATCTCGGGTTGGCGCGGTTGCTCGGCATCACCCCGTACGCGGATGTAATTGCGCCGGGTATTGCCGATGACGCAGCGCGCCGCGAGGCGTTCGATGCGCGTCTGGCGCCGGTGCTCGGGCGGCGATTTGTCGTACTCCACCCGTCTCCGATGTACCGGTACAAGCAGTGGCGTCTAGACGGATGGGTACGCCTGATCGCTTGGCTGCGCGATCAGGGTTACGCCATTGCACTGAGCGGCGGCCCGGCGCCGGCCGAAATCGACTATGCCAAGCAGGTGGTGGCGGCGGCGGGCGAGCCCGTGCTGAATCTCGTGGGGCAGCTGACGCTTGGCGAAACCGCCGAACTGATTCGGCGTGCCCAGCTTTTTGTCGGACCGGATACCGGCGTGACGCATATCGCCGCTGCCTGCGCCACGCCTACCGTTGCGCTGTTCGGCCCGACCAATCCGGTTCGCTGGGGGCCTTGGCCCGCCGGATGGCCCGCAGGCCAAGAGCCGTGGCCGCGCATCGGCTCCGCCCGGCACAACAACGTGTTCTTGCTGCAAGGCGACGGCGATTGCGTACCGTGCGGCTTCGAGGGCTGCGACCGGCACGTCGAAAGCGAAAGCAAGTGTTTGACTGGGCTGGACAGCGCGCGGGTGATCGGTGCGGCGGCTCAATTGCTCGGCTTGCCGCCGCCGAAGGAAGCCGGCGGTCCGGTTGCCGCCATACGGCTCGCGATCGATCGCGGTTGACGGTCGGGAACCGTTGCGGTTGGACGCGGGTTCGTTCTGGCGCCGCTCGCATCCCTGAACTTATTAAGGCTTGCGATCGGCTCGCGTGGCCAACGACAACTTGAGGAACCGGTAATACACCGTTTCGGCGTTGAAAACAGCGATCATGAATCCGCTGCGCCCATCCAAGATCCCGCCTCGTAGAAAGTAGGTCCGCACGAACGCCCAGAAACCGCGCAGCACGGCCCGCGCGAACCCGCCGCGCTTGCCGGCGGCATGGCGGGCAAGCGCGCCGGCGGTCGAATAGGCGTTCACCTTGCGTAGCACGGTCTCGAAGTCGTCGTAGGAGTAGTGCAGAAGACGGCCGTGGAGCCGCTCGACATGCCCGTCGACGATCAGCCGCTCGTGAACCAAGTCGTCCGAGAAGCGCGCCGCGCCGCGTTTGAACAGGCGTGGCACCCAGTCCGGATACCAGCCGCTATGGCGTACCCAGTGTCCGCAAAAGCACGACAGGCGATCGAGCGCATACGCATCGGCGCGCGGCGAATCGATCGCCTGCCGGATGGAAGCGGCCAATTCGGGCGTGACGACTTCGTCGGTGTCGATCGATAGGATCCAGTCGGTATCGAGCGCAGCGATGGCCCGGTTTTTTTGACGGCCGAAGCCGGGCCAATCCGAGGCGACGACGACGCGTGCGCCGAGCGAGCGCGCAATGGCCGCGGTGTCGTCATCGCTGCCGGCGTCGACCACGACGATATCGTCGGCGAACTCGAGCGCCTGGAGGCACTGCGCGAGCCTGGCCTGCGCGTTCAATGCGATGATGGCGACGCCAAGCGAGGCGCGCTGAACGCCGGCGGGAGCGCGTTGCGTTGAATCCACGGCGTAGGCGGTCAAGGGTTCGAGAGTGGGCAAAGGCGCCAGTATACCGGCCGCGCACAAGCGCGGCGCGCTAGGGCTTCGCCGACCGGCTTTATAATGTGGCGCTTTTGATCCTCGATGCGCTCATCGTACGGGGCGCGCCGGGAATAGGCATCAACGTAAGGAACACCTTGGAAAACCGAGCCACTTTGAGAAAACCGATCGGCGGCGAGCATACGTCATCGACGTCGGCCGTCATGCGGCGGTTGTGGCCCTATCTGAAGCCCGGCGTTTGGGTGCTCGTCCTCGCGGTTGCGTCGATGGGGCTATCCGCGGCAACCGACGCCGGTATTCCCGCGCTGCTCAAGCCGCTGCTCGATCATGGCTTCGGCCAGCACGCGAGCGATCATGCGGCGTGGTACGTTCCGCTCGCGGTGATCGGCCTCGCGATCGTGCGCGGCGTTTCGCAGTATGCGTCGCAATATCTGCTCTCGTACATCTCGAACCGCATCTTGCTCCAGTTGCGGATCGATATGTTCCAACGCATGATCCATACGAGCGCGACGTTCTTCCAGCGCGAGACGGCCAGCACCGTCATCAACGCGATCGTCTTCGAAGTCAATCAGATACTGGGTGTGTTGACGAGCGTGATGGTGACGCTCGTGCGCGATTCGTTATCGGTGTTCTTTCTGCTCGGCTATCTGTTCTATCTGAACTGGCGCTTGACGCTGATCGTCGCGCTGATTCTTCCCGGCATCGGCTGGCTCGTGAGCAAGATCAACCGACGGCTGCGCCGGCTCGGCCGCGAGCAGCAGACGCTCACGAACGAGCTGTCGTACATCGTCGAGGAAACCGTTGCCGGCTATAAGGTCGTGAAAATTCACAACGGCGAAGCGTACGAGATGAATCGCTTCGCGGCGATGAGCCAGCGCTTGCGCGGTTACGCGATGCGAATGACGGTGGCGGGCGGGCTCGCGCAGCCGCTCACGCAGATCCTCGCTTCGTTCGCGCTTGCGATCGTCATTACTATCGCCGTGCTGCAATCGGCGCACAACCAGACGACGGTCGGCGGCTTCGTCGCGTTCGTCACGTCGATGCTGCTCGTCATCTCGCCGCTCAAGCATTTGATCGACGTGAATCAGCCGCTGCAACGCGGCATTACGGCGGCTGAGTTCATCATCGGCCTGATCGATGAGCCGCTCGAGCCCGCGGGCGGCTCGCGCAGGTTGGATGAGGCGCGCGGCGAAATCGAATTCAACGATGTCACGTTCACCTACGGCGTGGACGATCGGCTGACTCTCGATCACGTCTCGTTCGTGGCCAAGCCCGGCGAGATGATCGCACTGGCCGGCCCTTCGGGTAGCGGCAAGACGACACTCGTGAACCTTCTACCGCGCTTTTTCGCGCCCACGAGCGGACGGATTCTTGTCGACGGTGTGTCGATCGACGAGTACGACGTGCACGATCTGCGCAGCCAGATCGCGATGGTGAGCCAGGATGTGGTGTTGTTCAACGATACGATCGCCGCGAACGTCGCCTATGGCGGCTCGCCCGATCGCGCGCGCGTGCAGGCGGCGCTCGTGGCGGCGAACCTCTGGGATACCGTGCAGGCGATGCCCGAAGGCATGGACACGCACGTGGGCGGCAACGGCATGCGCCTCTCGGGCGGACAGCGCCAGCGTCTGGCGATTGCGCGCGCGATCTACAAGGACGCGCCGATTCTCATTCTCGACGAAGCCACCTCGGCGCTCGATTCAGAATCCGAACGGCACGTGCAAGCGGCACTCGAAACGCTGATGAAAGGGCGCACGACGCTCGTCATCGCGCACCGGCTTTCGACGATCGAGCGCGCCGATCGCATCCTCGTCATGGAAGCCGGCCGCGTCGCCGAACAAGGCAGTCACGAGGCGCTGCTGCGGCAAAACGGCTTGTATGCGCATCTACACCGGATTCAATATCAGCAGCAGGCGGCGTGACGCGCGCATCTTGATGCTTGATGCGACGGGCCGCGTGCGGCCGCATTGCTAGCGCCGCCGCGCGAATTCTCGCCGTCTAGCACGTCGATCTCGTTCGCGGTTTCGTTCGCGGTTTCGTCGGCTCAAACATCGGCTCAAACATCGGCTCAAACACCGCCCGTGACAAGCGGCAGCACCGTCAAATCGGGGTGCGTGCCGTCGACGATCGTTCGGCCGACATGCATGCCTTCGTCGAGTGCATTCCCGGCGCTCTCGTAGACTGCATCGCCGTCTGCATGGAATGACACCGCGTGGCCCGGTAGCTTTGGGTCGGCGCCTGGATGGCAGACATACCCGACATACGTATAACCCTCGCCGGCGGGCGGCGACGGTTGTTCTTCGGGCTCTCGGTGAAGCGGCGCCACATGGATTTCAAAGCCTTCGTACTGGGTCATTTGCCACAGGGCGTCTTCTTCTTCTTCCGGCATTTCGCTCTCCTTGTCCGTGTCGTATGACGGATCGGCGGCACTCGCACGTCAATGCCGATGCCTGAGCCTGTCCCAGAGCCGGTGATTGTCCATCCGGCGCAGCCAACGCTCGCGTTGGTGCTCGCGGTGGTAGTGCGAGGCCACGATAATCACCACGGCAATCAGCAAAATGATGCCGACGACGGAGTCTGCGATCGATTCGGCCATGATGCTCTCCTTGCGAGGCCCTACTCAGCAAAAGTTTAGGAGATTCATCGCCAACGCGCGAATTGCGGCTACTGGGGTGCACGCTGGCACGGTGCAGTCCGATACGCTTCGACACGGATCGATATGGCCCGTATTACATATCGTGTGGGCGAAGCGTTTTGGCGCTTGCCGTATTACGGCGCCCATTACACCTTTTACGCGCTGACACAACTGCTCGCCGAACTTGGCCTGAGCGATGCTCGTCTAACCGGACATCGGGAGAAGCAATCATGAAAAAGTCGTTCGTTGTCCTAACGTTCTACCTCGGGGCTGCGGTATTGGCGGGCACGCTGACCGGATGCGTCGTGGCGCCCGCGCAACCGGTTTATGGATATGGCTACGATTACTACCAGCCCGGCTACCC
>JBQCDS010000308.1:0-6135 GCA_051961035.1 Trinickia sp.
GCAAACAAACCGCGAGCGTCGGCGCCGGCGAGTAGCGTTTCAAGCGACGCGTCCGCGTATTTGCCCTTCGCCTGCTCGAGGATGCGTTGATAGACCGTATCGTCGGCGGACGCGAGGCCCATCTGTGTGACGAGCATCTTGCGGGTCGACATCACGAGGTCGTTGTTCAATGCGATGCGCCATTCGGGATGGGCATTGAGATGACTAGCGTAAAAGCGTGCTAGCCGTCGGCCCGTGTCATCGCGCTCGCCGATAGACATCTGCGCCGGGCGCGTCCACAGCGATACGAGCGTGCGTTCGAGGAAAGCCGCTTCGGCCCGCGATGGGTCGCCCAACATCAGGTACGACTTGAGCGCGTCGTACGTGACGCTGCGTTTGTCCTGCGATTCGAGGCTGTCGGCGCGCACCCGCCCGGCCGCCTTGAGCACATCGTCAATCGCGCGCACGACAGGCGCTTGCAGGTTGCGCGTTGCCACGACCCGGTACGGTTGCCACAGGCTGGCAAGCAATTCGTCGTTGCGCGAGAGGCCACCGCGCAAATGCCACGGCGCCCCGTGCCGCTGGCGATACTCGAGCGTTTCGATCAGCTGCTGCAACGCGAGTTGCCCGCGCAAGGCTGCCGCTGTCTGAGCTTTAGCGTCGATCGCAGCCTTGGCCGTCGCCTGCGCCTCGCGCATCAGCCGCTGATTGCCGACGAACGCAAGGGTCATCCAAGCGCACCACGCAACGGCCGCGACAGTCATTAGCCTGGCCAGTGCGTTGGGCCAATACAAGCCGACGCGCCGGCCGGAACCACGACGGCTGGCAATGGCCTGCCACACGGGCAGCAGCGCGGCACGCTGATTTTGAAACACGACCGGTTGTTGCGTCCCTGCCGAGGATGCTGGCGCCAGTTCTGCGCTCGGCGGCGCATCCGCTTGCGCAGACATGGGCATCTGCTTACTAGCAGCCGTCTCGAAGACAGGTGCGAACATTACGCCCGACAATGGCGCGCGCAACCAGTGCGAGGTAAGCAGCGCGTTCCAGCCCGCGACGATGCTTTCGCACTGCCGGTCGATGTAGTGAGAGATTTGAGCCAGGTAGGCGATCCGCGCTGACGAGACGCAAAGCTGCACGCCTGAATCCGCGGAATGCAGCCCGATCGCGGCAAGCTGCTCGCGCAATGCTGCGGCCGGTTGCACGCCGCGCAGTGCCGGGCCCGGGAATGCGCCGATGGCTTGCAACGTCTCGGGACAGATCCCCCTTGCCGGCACGGCATGAATGAATGTAACGGGCGCAGCCCAGCCGAGATCCGTCGCTAGTGAAGCGAGCGCGCGCGGCAGTTCCGTTTCGTTTGTCCCCGCATGGGTGACATGCACGACGGCATCGACTGGACGGCGAGGACGCAATTTTCGGATCTGGCGGCGCCATTGTTTGGCGTCGATGCCGTCGGGTGCGGCGTGCAGGAGGATTGCATCGGCGAGAGGGATGGCGCCGGCTTGTTTTAAACCTGGCGCGAGCGCATTGATATCCAGATCATCGCCATGCAACATCAGCCAGGGCAGGCGATAGCGCCAGAACAGGCCGTGGGCGGCACGCAATTCATCACGCACGGACAGCAGTCCTGAATGCGTAGTCAGTGCGAGCCTGCGAGATATGCCGGAGAGAAAAGGCCGCAGCGGCTGGTGCTCCGCGTCGAGTCGCATTCTCCAAATCGGCACGAATGCTTCTTTTGCCACGAGCAATATCAAGCAAACGCTTGCAACGGCCAGTGATGCGCGCAAACGTTGCGTATCGGTGGTTAGCCCGAAGACGTCTCCGTCTACCTGAAACCAGGCGCAGATCAGTAACCCTGCTGCGACGATCGCCAGCGTCGCGCCCCAAGATCGGAGGATTTTCATGCAATAAGTTGGTGAGTGGCCTGCGAGCCGGTGACCAGATGGACGACCCAACCTTTGGCAGCCTCGGCAACAGTCAGCTGAGGGCGGCCACTTCCCTGGCTTTTCGCAGCGGCGGCGAGAGCAAACCAATACTGCACGATGTGCGCCGGGCCGAGATAGTGATCTATCCGATATGCCGAGAAATCCCCAGAATCATTCGACCGCGACATAGCTTGGGTCAGTGTTCCGTGAAAGTCCGACGGCACGCCGGTGAGCCACGCACTGCCGACCGTCGAGGAATCAATCTCGCTGTATTCGAAAAGCATTGCAAGATCCGTATGGAGCGTCTCGCCAGAGGTGGATATTGGCCGTCCAATCCATGCCGCAGGTATCGCCGTGGCTCCTTTTGCGTCGCGGCCCGACACTAACAGCGCGACCGCCAATTCGCTAAATTGCTGCGGCTCGCGAGACGCAGGCCAGGTCTGAACGCCCACAAAAAGCCGTGGCGCAGCATCGGGCTCATCGAACATGCGCTCCCAATCGCTCTCATCAAACTGGACTGGCACGGCTGGAGTGCGCCGCAGAGCGAACGCTGCATCCCGCCACGCGGATTGAATTCTCGCCGTCTCGAACTCGGCCTGGATGTGAATCGATCGAACGCACGCAGGCCAGTGCGGCAGAACGCTGTCCAGCCCTCGCATCAGTTGCTCGAAAGCCCACTGCAGAGCGTCTGTTTTCGCCTCCTCCGGCCACGCATGAAATATGCGGCCCCGGTGAGGAGAGGCAGTTGCCGTAGGCGGTACGGACGTCATAGATGCGACGCAATCCCGTTCCGGCGTGATCGCGGCGCAGGCCATGACATTGAGCGCGCGCTGTGCCCACTGTCGCCACTCAGCCTTCGTTTTCCCGGCGGCCCCGCCGCCCGCAACCAGAAGCGCATGTCGACCGGTCTGCCCTTCGGCCAGGACCATACTGCCCAAGCGACGCCAGCCGCTGCCAGGCAAACGAAAACAAGCGCCCACCGCTTCCAAGATGGACGCGCTTCAGGCTCAATCTCCCCCGCTGTTTTGATGGGCCAACCCATTCAGAGCGCGGTAATAGTTGGATCGGATGCGAGGACGCGACACCCGCACTGCGCGCCGCAACCGTGCACGACAACCGGACGGCCGCCTTCCGACATCGTAGGATGCCCCTCGATGATCGGATTCACCCCATGGCCTTCGATTGGACAAGACACTAGATCACCAACGAGCGCTGCATTGAGTCCGCCGAATTGCATCGCCGAACTGGCAGTCACAACATGGCCACCGTGATCCGTCTTGTCGTTCTTGCGCACGATTGCGCCGAGATAGGCTGACATCGGTTGTTATTCCTTTTGCTGTTGAGCTATCGGGGCCGCGCTCATTACGCGGCTTCGGGGAGCACCACGCCGCGATCGAGCGCTTGCATAAAAATGATCGGGCGTCGCACTCGACGACGATCCTCAAGACATCCGGCACGCGATGCCGTCAGATCGCTGGAGTAGGCCTGATTTCTCAAGCAGGGGCCATCAGACAATTCCGAATCTGACCGTGCGTCAGCTTGAGGCCCGTCGAGACTGATGAGTCAGGCACGGCGCCCTGCCTCAGTAACGAGGAGGGAGCCCAATCAGGTACCGCATCTCCTTATTGCCCGGCTTCCGGAAGTGTCACGCCGCCCACCGGGTCGTCCTTGTAGTCCTCTAGGATCTTCGCTCCGGCCGCTTTCGCGGCGGCCTCGCGCTCTTTGCGTTCGGCAAGCATCTCCAGCATGGAGGATTGCTTGTATTTCATCCAGTCGCCTTTGGTCTCACCATAGAACCCACCAGACGTTGAGTTAGCCGATCTGATATCAACGACCAAAGATTCAAATAGGAATTGGTCTTCTCTGTCATGGCGAACTTCTCGCTGATAGCGCAACGTGATCGACGCACCATTCTTAATCCAAAACCAATACGCCCATTTGTCAGCCAAGTTATCCCAATCCTCTCGCGTCAGGCGATATGACGGATCGATGCCGAATCTGTCCTGCCCGTTCGCCGCGTATCCAATGTTTCTATAGCCAGGTAAAAACGCGATTGTGTCTCGGCCAGATAACCTCGGCGTATCGAACGCAATCCAGCGCTGCCATTGCGCTGCGTTGATCCGATCGATCATTTCCTGCGCGATCTTGCGAACGGCCTCGTCGTATTCTGCTAATGCTTGGGTATCGGCGGGGTTCTTCGGCATGCGCGGCAACAGCAGTTCGATGGAAATATGGTGTATGCCTTCACCCGTGCTGCCCTCCTCATAAAAGGAAAGCTGCTGGACGGGCGGGAAAGTGATAGATCTGTAGGCATCTCTGAATACCACTACGGCAGGTTCAATCGGCCTGTGGCGGCCGCCCGCGTCATACATCAGTAATCCGTTGACGCCGCCGCCCGTGATGGGTACCGGCGACTGTTGGACGACTTGTGCACCCTTTGGCCAAGCTCAATCTGTAGTGTTTGGTTCATAACGTTCGAACGTGAAGCAGGATGGTGAAATGAGAGAGCGAATACTGAGCCGGCCAACACAACGATCCCGGCTGCGATCAGGCCATGTGCCGGAGGTTTATGCATTGCGCCACCGCTCGGCGATGATCTTCGTCTGTCCGGCCATATCCGCTTCCGTCATTGCCCGGCTTCGGGAAGCCTCACGCCGCCCACCGGGTAGTCCTTGTAGTCCTCTAGGATCTGCGCCCCCGCCGCTTTCGCGGCAGCCTCGCGGCCCTTGCGCTTGGCAAGCATCCGCAGCATTTCGGATTGCTTGAACCTCATCCACTCACCTTTGGTTTCGCCATAGAACCCGCCAGACGTTGAGTTAGCCGATCTGATATCGACTACCAAAGACTCAAATAGGAATTGGTCTTCTCTGTCATGCCGAACTTCTCGCTGATAGCGCATCGTGATCGACGCACCATTCTTAATCCAAAACCAGTACGCCCATTTGTCGGCCAAGTTATCCCAATCCTCTCGCGTCAGGCGATATGACGGATCGATGCCAAGTACGTCCTGCTCGTCGTCTGCGTAACCACTGTTCCTATAGCCAGGCAGGAAGGCAATGGTGTCTCGCCCGCTCAGCCTCGGCTTGTAGAACATGATCCAGCGCTGCCATTGCGCCGCGTTGATCCGATCGATCGTTTCCTGCACGATCTTGCGGACCGCCTCGTCGTACTCTGCTAATGCTTGGGTATCGGCGGGGTTCTTCGGCATGCGGGGTAGCAGCAGCTTGATGGAAATCTCGTCGATGCCTTCACCCGTGCCGCCTTCCTCATAGAAGGAAAGTCGCTCGACCGGTGGGAACGTGATGGCTCTGTACGCGTCTTTAAATACCACTGCTGCAGGCTCAATCGGCCTGCGGTAGCCGCCCGCGTCAAACATCAGTAATCCATTGACGCCACCGCCCGTGATGGGCACCGGCGACTGTTTGACCACTTCCGCGCCTTTCTGGCCAAGCTCAATCTGTAGTGTTTGGTTCATAACGTTCGAACGTGAAGCAGGATGGTGAAATGAGAGTGCGAATACCACGCAGGCCAGAACGACAAGTCCGGCGGCGACCAGGCGCCGTGCCGGGGCCTTATGCATTGCGCCACCGCTCGGCAATGATTTTCATCTGCCCGACCATATAGTCGCGGTGCGGTGGCTTCCCGTTCACCGCCGAAGTCGCCGTCATTAGCTTGTGGTATTTCTGCAGAATCACCTCCACGTATCTCATACGCGCGTCGACATCGAACAAAGCACCGTCCTTGAGTTCCATCTTCGCCGTGATCTCCTCCATGGTGATGTCATACGGCTCGACATCGCGCTGATAAGTCTTCTCGTCGACCTGCGCATCTGCATGGAAGAACAGCGTTGGGTCGGTTGCACCCGTCAACCACGCGAGGTTCGGAAAGCATCGCGCCCGGTCATTCATGTCGAGCGCGTTCTTGAACTCCGGATGGTCATAGAGCATGCGCTGAAGGTGTAGTTTTTGCTCGTGTTCCAGCGATGCCCATGCGGCGTTGTAGGCGGCGAGATCTTTGATATTTTTTTCCGTCTTCGTTTCATAGTCTCGGATATACGCAAACGCTCTGCGAAGAGGCTCTGTCATCCGGCAGTTATTGATCTCCGCCAGCGCGGCCCCATCGTTCAGAGGCGGGCTACCGATCGGGTGCTTGAAGTTGGCGATCGGCACGGCCATGTCCATGACCTGCAGCATCCCCTCATTGGGCCCGCTAGCCCACGGCTGTTTCTTGATCA
>JBQCDS010000309.1:0-3163 GCA_051961035.1 Trinickia sp.
CATAACGAGCGGCGGCCTCGATCATCTGCGCGAACTGCGTGTCGCGCTTCGCACCGTGGCCGACGTTGCCGGGGTTGATTCGGTACTTCGAAAGCGCCTCCGCGCACGCGGGATAGTCGCGCAGCAACAGGTGACCGTTGTAATGGAAATCCCCCACGAGCGGCACCGTCACACCCATGCGGTCCAACTGCTCGCGCACGGCCGGCACCGCTTGCGCAGCCTCGGGCGTATTCACCGTGATGCGCACGAGCTCGGAGCCCGCTTGCGCGAGCTCCTTCACTTGGATCGCCGTGCCGATCGCATCGGCCGTATCCGTATTCGTCATCGACTGCACGCGCACAGGCGCGTCGCCGCCGATCGTCACGAGCTGGCCGCCCCAGCGAACGTCGACCGCATGCGAAACGCGACGCTTGGCGGGGCCGCCGAAAACCGGCACGGAAGAACAAATCTGACTGCTGCTGTCGGTTGGCATCGAAAGACCCATGAGTCCTGGTTATGCTGCGTGCGCAGCCCTTCCCTGCGGCTGCGCACCCGAATTGATATGGCTGTGGCCCAGCTGACTAGCGCCCGGCTGCGCGCCGTTACGGCAACGTGAAATGGACGACGTTACCCCTGTTGGGCCCGAATTTTGCCGGGTCGACGGCCTGTCCGTCGAGCGTCATCGATTCGAGCCCCGCGCGGTTGCCCGCCGTGATCTTCAAGGGCGGGACACCGGCCACTTCCTTCGTGTCGCCCGCGTGGACGAGCCCCGAGAACACTTCCTTACCGCTCTTGTCACGAATGCTGAACCAACTGTCCTGCGACACCTTGACGGCGATCGTCGCGGCGCCCGAAGCAGGCGCCGCAGCAGCCGGCTGAGAAGCCGCCGCGGCCGCCTCGGCCTGAGTTTGTGCAGGTGCTTGCGTGGCCGTGGTCGCGGACGCCGCCGCCCCGGAGGCACTTTGCTCGCCAACCGGCTGCGAGGCCGACGGCTGCGTGGGCTCGAGCGGGGTTATCGCGGGCGTGTTGGCCTGAGCCGGCGCGGCCCCGCTCGCAGCCGGTTCAGCGGTGGTCGCGGCCCCGGATGCCCCGGATTGCGTCGCGACAAGCCCGGTGGACGTTGCGGCGGAGGCCGTGGCCGGCGCGGCCGCGCCCGACGCGGCGCCGCCCGGATTCGCTGCCATCCCGCCCGCGCTGGCCTTCAGCCTGGCGAGCCAGGCGGCCGAATCGCCGCCTTGATGCCACATCGCCAGTGCGATGACGACGATGACGCCGGCAGCCACCCCCCACCACCACGAACGATGCTTCGGCGTACCGCCAAGCGACACGGACACGCGCCCTCGCGGCAGATCCGCCCCTCTCGAAGCCGGCATCGACAAGTCGGGCTCCGTCTGGCCTTTGACGCGCCGCAACGCTTGCGCAAACGGCTCGGGATCGGTGCCGAGCATTTTCGCGTAGCTGCGGATGACGCCAAGCGCGAACGTCGTGCCCGGCAGGTGGCTGATGTCTCCCGCTTCGAGCGCACGCATCTTGTTCGGGGCGACCTTGAGCCGAGCCGATACGTCGTCGACGGACCAACCCTTCGCTTCCCGCAACTGCGCCAGACGAGCGCCCACGGCGGCCAGCGAGTCGAGCGGCGCGTACGCGGCGCCGGGCGCCGGCTGCGGCATGGCGCTTCCCCGTCCGGCGCTCTGTGTGCCTTCTGATTGCGGATGCTGCGGCTCACTCATCCTTGATCCTCGCGTCGATTCTCTTTTTCCACTACGCGCCCGCCAGGTCTCTTAAAAGCCTTCGGTGCGCGAACCGTCTGTCTCACTATTGCCCGGCGTCGCACGGCACGCCGCCTCCTTCCTACCGCCCCCGCATTCAACGCACGGGCAGCACTTCGATCACTTGGCCTGACGCGGCCCGGCCTGGCGCGGCCCGGCCTGACGCGGCCCGGCCCATACGCTCCGCCACGCGGGTGCGGTCCTTCACCGCGCCAGCAAGCTGGCCGCATGCGGCATCGATATCGTCGCCGCGCGTCTTGCGCACTGTGGTCACGACACCCGCGTCGATCAGAATCTGCGCGAACCGCTTGATTCGATCCGCCTTGGAGCGCACGAGCCCCGATTCCGGGAACGGATTGAACGGAATCAGGTTGAACTTGCACGGGACGTCGGCCGTCAGCGCGAGCAATTCGCGCGCGTGGGCGTCGCTATCGTTGACACCGTCGAGCATGCAGTACTCGAACGTGATGAAATCGCGCGGCGCCACTTCGAGGTATCGCCGGCAGGCGGCCATGAGCTCGCGCAGCGGATACTTCTTGTTCAAGGGCACGAGCATGTCGCGCAGCGCATCGTTCGGGGCATGCAGCGATACCGCCAGCGCGACCGGCAAATCGGCACCGAGCCGATCCATCATCGGCACGACGCCCGAAGTGGATACCGTCACCCGGCGCCGCGATAAGCCGTAGGCGTTATCGTCGAGCATCAAGCGAAGCGCCGGCACGAGCGCATCGTAATTGAGCAAAGGCTCGCCCATGCCCATCATCACGACGTTGGTAATCACGCGCTCGCCCTTGTTGTCCGGCGCGTGCGGGCGACCGAGCGCCGCGCGCAGCGCGAATTCGGCCATCCGCAGTTGGCCGATGATTTCGCCCGTCGACAGATTGCGCGAAAAGCCTTGCTTACCCGTCGAGCAAAACCGGCAGTTCACGGCACAGCCGGCCTGCGACGACACGCACAGCGTGCCGCGCGTCTCTTCGGGGATGAACACCGTTTCGACCGCGTTTCCGTTGCCGACGTCGACGAGCCACTTGCGCGTGCCGTCAGCCGACACGTGATCGCTGACGACAGGCGGCATGACGATCGCCGCGCGATCCTTGAGCTTCGTGCGCAAGGACTTCGCGAGATCGGTCATGCCGTCGAAATCGGCCGCGTTGTACTGGTGAATCCAGCGCTGCAACTGTTTGGCGCGAAACGGCTTCTCGCCGAGGCTGTCGCAATAGGCGACGAGCCCCGCGGCATCGAGGTCGAGAAGGTTGACGGAGGTGCTGCTCGTCATGTCGGATCCTGCAATATTCAGTGCGGCTCGCGGCGAGGCCGGCCCGCTTGTCGCGGGCGCTACGCCGCGCGAGCCGCCCGCGCCAAGCGTCATGCGCTTACGTCGTGCCTGGCCGATCAGCGCGAGTAGACGTTGATTT
>JBQCDS010000310.1:0-5511 GCA_051961035.1 Trinickia sp.
GCGTGAATCCGAAGAAGGCCGGCGAAGACTTCGAAGGCATTCCGATCTACGCGAGCGTGAAGGAAGCGAAGGCCGAAACGGGCGCAACCGTGTCGGTCATCTACGTGCCGCCGGCAGGCGCGGCCGCAGCGATCTGGGAAGCGGTCGAAGCCGATCTGGATCTCGCAATCTGCATCACCGAAGGCATTCCGGTTCGCGACATGATCGAAGTGCGCGATCGTATGCGCCGCGAAAACCGCAAGACGCTGCTGCTCGGACCGAACTGCCCGGGCACGATCACGCCGGACGAACTGAAGATCGGCATCATGCCGGGCCACATCCACCGCAAGGGCCGCATCGGCGTCGTGTCTCGTTCGGGCACGCTGACATACGAAGCCGTGGCGCAATTGACGGCGCTTGGCCTCGGCCAATCGTCGGCGGTCGGCATCGGCGGCGACCCGATCAACGGTCTTAAGCACATCGATGTCATGAAGATGTTCAACGACGATCCGGAAACGGACGCCGTCATCATGATCGGTGAAATCGGCGGTCCCGACGAAGCGAACGCCGCTTACTGGATCAAGGACAACATGAAGAAGCCCGTCGTCGGCTTCATCGCCGGTGTCACGGCGCCCCCGGGCAAGCGCATGGGCCACGCCGGCGCGCTGATCTCGGGCGGTGCCGATACGGCCGACGCGAAGCTCGAAATCATGGATGGCTGCGGCATCAAGGTGACGCGCAACCCGTCCGAGATGGGCCGTTTGCTGAAGTCGATTCTGTAAGGGATCGTACGGCGCCGTGCCGCACGCTGTTTGCGTGGGGCACGGCGCTCAAGCGTTTTTGGTATCCTTTCGAAATTCTTTCGTAAGGTTCCGGCAGACGCGAAAGGAGCGAGGGAGCACGCAAGGCTCCCTCGCTTTTTTGTCTCTGTCGCCTCATGCTTGTTCTGGAACGGCGATTGCCCTCATGCTCGACGCTATGCTCGATTTCTTCACGACGCTTCACTGGCCGGCGGTGTTTCAGATCATCGTCATCGACATCCTGCTCGGTGGCGACAACGCCGTCGTCATCGCTTTGGCATGTCGCAAGTTACCCCCGGCTCAGCGCATGCAGGGCGTGCTGTGGGGCACGGCGGGTGCGATCGTCTTGCGCGTCGTGCTCATCGTGTTTGCCGTCGCGCTGCTCGATGTGCCGTTCCTCAAGTTCTTCGGCGGGCTGTTGCTGCTGTGGATCGGCGTACGGTTGCTGGCACCGGCACACGATGCGCACGAGCACATCAAACCCGCCGACAAGCTCCTATCGGCGATCAAGACGATCATCGTGGCCGACGCCGTCATGAGCCTCGACAACGTGATCGCCATCGCGGGGGCCGCGGAGACCGCCGATCCCGAACATCGCATCGCGCTTGTCATCTTCGGCTTGATCGTAAGCATCCCCTTGATTGTCTGGGGCAGCACGCTTGTGCTGCGCATGCTCGATCGGTTCCCCGTCATCGTCACGTTCGGTGCGGCCCTCCTGGGCTGGATCGCCGGCGGCCTCATCATTAACGATCCCGCCGGCGATCGGTGGCCCCTGCTCGATACGCCCGCGGCCGAGTACGGCGCGCACATCGCCGGCGCGCTGTTCGTCGTGATCGTCGGCTATTGGTTCAAACGCCGCATGCAGCGGCGCGAGGCGGCCAGTGCGTCGGGCTCTCACCGCACGCACTAACGCCGTAACGGCTCACGGCTAACGGCAAACCCATCCCTTTGCATTAGCCGTCCGGCCTACTGCCGCTGCGCAGCCGCCGCCGATACGCTTCCATTCGTTGCCCGCCCCTTCGTCGGCGGGCCGTTGTTCAAGGAGCGTATTCGC
Source organism: Trinickia sp. (assembly GCA_051961035.1). Taxonomy (GTDB): domain Bacteria; phylum Pseudomonadota; class Gammaproteobacteria; order Burkholderiales; family Burkholderiaceae; genus Trinickia. The sequence goes on from JBQCDS010000310.1 coordinate 1,834, forward strand.
CGATGCCCGCCGTCGTTGTTGCCTTAGCCCGCCGTCTACTGTCCGCCGCCACGCCGCATCGCGCATCGCCCCGCACGCGATTCGGTTTTACGTTGATCGAGCTGATGATCGTGCTCGCCATCGTCGGCATCGTCGCCGCCTACGCGGTGCCGGCCTACCAGGATTACCTCGCTCGCAGCCGCGTGGGGGAAGGGCTCTCGCTCGCCTCGGGCGCGCGCCTTGCCGTGGCCGAAAACGCGGCGGCAGGCAGCCCGCTCGGCAGTGGGTATGTTGCGCCGCCCGGTACGCGCAACATCGATGCCATCGCCGTGGACGACACCACCGGTGAAATCTCCATCCGCTACACCGCGCGCGTGGCCCCGGCCGGTAGCGACACGCTCGTGCTCGTTCCGTCGTTGCCGGACGCATCCGATCCGCCAACTTCGCGCATGGCGCTCGAATCGGGCGTCGTGCTTGGCGGTGCATTGACGTGGGAATGCTTTGCCTCGGGCAAGCAAGCGTCGTCGCTGCCCGCCCCCGGGTCGGGGCCGACTCCGGTCGCGACGGCGACCTTGCCCGCTAAGCTCGCGCCGCCGGAATGTCGCACATGAATGCACGGAGCGGCTGACGGATACCCACAGTGAAAGGAAATTTTTGTATAGTGCGCCGGTTGCCGACGGCCCCTATCCTCATGAATTCACCATTCGCTCGTTATTTGTCGTTCGCATCCCTGGCCTTGGCGGTGTTGTTGCCGTATGCGGTCACCAATCACACCTACCCGATCCCCACGTTCTACGCCGAGTTCACGGCGCTTGCGCTGTATTTGCTCGTCGGCGCGACCGTCTTGCTGATGGTCGTCGCGCAAAGGCCGCGCGTGCAGTACGCGATGCCCACCGTCGCGCTCGTGCCGCTCGCTTTCGGCGCCTTGCTCGCGCTGCAAACCTGGGTGTTGCCGCTCGCGCAGCCTTCGATGGCTTGGCTCGGCGCGGGCTTTTTATTGGCCGCCTTCATGGCGGTGCACGCCGGGTACGGCTTTGCGCGCGCGGGCGTGGCCGATACGGCATTGCGCTGGATGGCGGCCGCCCTGATCGTGGGCGGCTTGTTCGCGGTGTTTTGTCAGGTCGTGCAACTGCTGCATGCCGAAGCGAAGTTCGCGCCGTTCGTCGTCGCGTACAACGTGACGACCGAGCGGCGGCCCTTCGGCAACATGGCGCAAGCGAATCATCTCGCCACCGTCATCGCGTTCGCCCTGGCTGCCGCGATGTATCTCGTGCAGACGCGCCGGATGAATGTCATCGCCTGGGTGGCCGTATCGGCCGTGTGCGTGATGGGTCAAGCGTTGACCGTGTCGCGCGGGCCGTGGTTGCAGACAGCCGTCATCGTCGTGGCCGGGTTCTGGATGGCGATCATTACGCCGCGCAGATCTGTTTTTTCGCGTCGCCGCGTGCAAGAGTGCGTCGTTCCGGTTCTGCTCGTCGTGCTGTTCATCGCGGTGAACTTGGCCGTGCGCTGGGCGGATAGGCGTTTCCACCTGAACCTGGACGTATCGGCCGCGCATCGCTTCCAAGACAAAGGGCAGTTCGTTCTTCGTTTGGCGATGTGGAAGTACGGCTGGACGATGTTTACGGGGCACCCGTTATTGGGCGTCGGCTGGGGTGAGTTTCCGCGTTTCGAATTCGCCCTTGTGAAGCAGCTTGGCGATGTCGAAATCGCCAATAACTCGCACGACATCATCATCGATTTGCTCGCGAAGACAGGCGTGGTCGGCCTTGGCATTGTGCTGCTCGGCCTCTTGGCCTGGTTGTGGCGCGTTCTGCGCGCGCCGCAAACGGCCGAGCGCGTATTTGGTCTTGCGCTGATCGGGGCGTTGCTCATGCACGCGCTGGTCGAATACCCGCAGCAATACATGTTTTTTCTGCTGCCGGCGATGCTCGTCTTCGGCCTGTTGGAGACGAAGCCGCTCGCGATCGTTCCCGGTCGGTTCGCGCTGGGTTTGCAAATGCTGATCGTGGCGGCGGGCGTTGCCGCGCTTGCCCCGATCTATCGTGATTACGCACGCGCCGAGGTGCTGTATTACGGCGCCCATCCCGCCAAGGAATACGCGGCCGCGCCGTCCGTGCTGTTCGGCGCATGGGGCGAATACGGCATGGCGACGCTGCTGCCGATCGACAGCCACGATCTGCAGACGAAGCTGCACATGCACGAGAAGGCGCTCGCGCTGTTGCCGGGCGAGACGGTGCTGCGGCGCTACGCGGTGCTGTTGGCGCTCGACGGCAAGCAGGATCAGGCGTTGGATACCGTCGAGCGGCTGAAGATTTTTGCCCTGGTATTGCATGACTGGCCGGCCCAGCTATCGGCCCTGTACGAGTTGTGCGACGACGAGCCCAAGCTCGCCCCGTTCAAGGCGGAGTTGGCCAAGCGGTATGGGGCCAAGCCGAAGGCGTCGGATGACGACAGTGGCGACGATTCCGACAACTCCGACGAATGACGGTAGCCGGGCAATGAAGCGCCTTGCTTCCGAACGGCTTGCTTGATTAGTACTAACAATATAACTTTACGAAACTGCCGCGTGCAGCGCAGCTTTGGGCCCGATTGCGTCGGCTCACTGCGCGTGTGGCGGGAACGGTTGCGGTTGCACTCGAATCGATAAACAAAAAAACGCGAGAGACCAAACGACAATGACCACATCGCTGCCGAATACGCATTCCGGGGCATCGGATGAAGCGCTGGTACCCGTGGGTATTCCACTGGGGTGGCCGGTGTTGGATGAACGGGGCATGGTTCTGATGCGCGCCGGCACAGTCATTGCCAGCGAGGAACAACGCAAGTTCTTGTTTCGGCATTTCCGGCCGCAACGCGGCGCGCTGCGCGAAGACGGCACCACTCGCACGAGCGCCGACGGCAGCAATGAGCCACCGTCGCTTTCGCTCGCCGATATGCAGCTTTCGATTGGCGCGCCGCTTGGCGTGCGGCGCTTGATTGCAATGAGTGGCGCAATGCGGCCAAGCCGGCTCATCGGCTTCAGTGCGAGCCAGGCGTTATTTGCCATGCCGCCGGGTGCGGGCAATCAGCCGGTCACGCTGGCCCTCGGTGAGAACGTTCAAGTGGTCGCGGTTGGCACCCAAGGGGTGTTCGCCTTCGTCTGTACGGTGGAGGCGGTGTGCCATCAACCGTTCGAATATCTCGTGCTCTCGCCACCGGGCAACGTGCGTCGCTTGCGGGAGCGCAAATCGGTGCGAGTGCAGACTCACTTGGCCGTGGGGTATTCGACGGATCCGAACGTCGGTCAATTCGATGGCCTCGGCATTGGGCGCGACCTCAGCGTATCGGGCATGTCGCTCGCCGCGCCGCAGGTGGTGGGGCATCCGGGAGCGCGCGTGCACCTTTCGTTCCCCGTGAAAACGGAAGAAGTCGATGTCCAATTGGAGGTCAAAGCGATCGTCCGCAACGTCAACGAGAAGGGCCGTTCCGATCTATGGACACAAGGGCTCGAATTCGAGAAGCTGACCGGCGAACAGAAATTCGCTTTGAAGTCGTTTCTACTTGATCGACTGGCTGCGAATTCGCATTGAGCGAGCGCTGCATCGCAAGCGCCGGCATGTTCGCATGCCGGGCGTGAGGTATCGCCCTAACGCTCAGCCACCCAATCTCCCGACTTCCCGCCGTGCTTTTCCGTGACCTTGACATCGGTGATCGTCA
>JBQCDS010000311.1:0-4243 GCA_051961035.1 Trinickia sp.
CTCGATAAAGCGCAGGGGCGCGCGGCAATACGAATCGAGCGTAGGTGCGCGACAAGCCGCGCGGGGCGGCGCGGGCACGCAGGGCGCTCTCGGCGCGGGCACGCAGGGCGCTCTCGGCGCGGCGCGCCCCCGCGCGCCCGAGGGTCACGGTTGCGCCGATTGCTGGAAGCGCCGCAGCAGGACGTTGCCGCGTTCGACGGCCGAATCGAGCGCCGCCTTCGGCGTCTTTTTCCGCGCCCAGACCTGCTCGAGTTCTTCATCGACAACGGTGCGGATCTGAGGCATGTTGCCCAGACGCAGGCCCTTCGTATAGGGCAGCGGCGGCTTGTTCAGCATCTGCTTGATGGCCGTATCCGCGCCGGGATTTTTCGCATAGAAGCCTTGGCTGCGAGCGAGATCGTAAGCGGCCGTTGTGACGGGTAGGTAGCCCGTATCTTCGTGCCACTTGGCCGCCACCGCCGGAGAGGAGAGATAAGCGAGGAACTTCGCCACGCCCTTGTAGACGTTCGGGTCTTTCCCAGCGAGCACCCACAAGCTCGCCCCACCGATGATGGCGTTTTGCGGCGCACCCTTCACATTCGCGTCATACGGCATCCGGCCCGTGCCGATATCGAACTTCGCATATTTGCGGATCGTGGCCAACGAACCCGACGAGTTCGTGAGAATGGCGCAGTCGCCGCTGTAGAACTTGGACACCGCCTCGTCCTTGCGGCCGACATACGTGAACGTGCCGTCCTTCACCATGTCCTGCAGGAACTGGATGTGCGCGATCTGCTGCGGGCCGTTGAATTCGAGCTTCGCATCGAGGCCGTCGAACCCGTTGTTCTCGGATGCGAACGGCAAGCCGTGCCATGCACTGTAGTTTTCGAGTTGGATCCACCCTTGCCAACCGGTGGTAAAGCCGCAGGACAGGCCAGAGGCCTTCAGCTTCTTCGCATCGGCGTGCACTTCATCCCACGTCTTCGGCGGTTCGTTCGGGTCGAGCCCGGCCTTCTTGAACGCATCCTTGTTGTAGTAAAGAACCGGGGTGGAGCTGTTGAACGGCATCGCCACGAGTTCGCCCGTCTTCGCGTCGCTGTAGTAGCTCGCGATCGTCGGGACGAACGCCTTTTGATCGAGCGGCACGCCGGCTTGCTTGAAGACTTCCGTCACGGGCACGACCGCTTTTTTCGCCGCCATCATCGTGGCGGTGCCCACTTCATACACTTGCAAGATCGCCGGCGCATTGCCGCTGCGATAAGCCGCGATACCCGCCGCGAGCGTCTGATCGTAGGTGCCCTTGAACACGGGAACGATCTTGTAGTCGCTCTGCGAATGATTGAAATCGGTCGCGATGTCGTTCACGCGCTCGCCCAGCGCGGCTTCCATCGCATGCCAAAACTGAATTTCCGTCGCGGCCCATGCCGCTTGGCTTGCGCCGACGAGAAGCGCTCCCCCGAGCGCCAGCGAACGAACCAACGTCTTGCATCCATTTGCCATGTAGTTCTCCTTAGCTGAACCGTCTCGAACTAGCCGCCGCACCGCTCCAAAAAACGGGGGTGATAACGTTTTCAGTCGGCCGGGCCGGATTCTAGTTATCGTTTATGACAAACAACCGTTGATATTCCTTCTGCGCGTAACGATCCGTCATGCCGGCGATGTAATGGGCGATGAGGCGCGGCTGCGCGGCCTCGTCCTCGGCAAGATAAGCGGGCGGCAGCAGGCGCGGATCCTCGCTGAACGCGTCGAACAAACCGCGAATGATGCGCTGTGCCTTATTGGTCATCCGCAGCACGCGGTAATGACGGTATAGGTTCTTGAACAAGAACCGCTTCAATTCGGCGGCCTGCGCCGCGACGGCGCCGCTGTGTGCCACGAGCACCGGCGCCGCACGCACGTCATCGATCGACCGTGGGGCATGCGAGGCAAGGTTACGCCGCGTCGTTTCGATGAGATCGACGATCAGCGTGTTGATGATCCGGCGCACCGTCTCATGCACCATGCGGCGACCTTCGAGCTGACGATGCTCGCGCTTGACTTGCTCATGATGGGTCTGCCACAGCTCTACCTGCGCCAATTGCTCGATCGTCAAGAAGCCCGAGCGCAGGCCGTCATCGACATCGTGATTGTTGTAGGCGATTTCATCGGCGATATTCGCGATTTGCGCTTCGAGCGATGGGCGCCTTCCCGTGAGGAAGCGCGCGCCGACATCCCCGAGCTTGAGCGCGTTTTCACGCGAGCAGTGCTTCAAAATGCCTTCGCGCGTTTCGAAGCACAGGTTCAGCCCATTGAAGCCGCCGTAGTGCTCCTCGAGTTCGTCCACGACAGCGAGGCTCTGCAGATTGTGTTCAAAGCCACCATGCTCGCGCATGCAGTCATTGAGCGCGTCCTGCCCGGCATGGCCGAACGGCGTATGCCCCAAATCGTGCGCAAGTGAAATCGCTTCCACGAGATCTTCGTTGACGCGCAGATTGCGCGCCACCGAGCGGGCGATCTGTGCGACCTCCAAACTGTGCGTGAGGCGCGTGCGGAACAGGTCGCCTTCGTGATTGACGAAGACTTGCGTCTTATATTCGAGACGCCGGAATGCCGTCGAGTGGACGATGCGATCGCGGTCGCGTTGAAATTCAGTGCGCGCCGCCGGCGGCGCTTCGGCGAATCGACGGCCGCGCGACTCGGCCGAATGTGCGGCGTACGGCGCAAGGTGCGCTTCGAGCATCGCTACCGTCGGCGCGGCGACGAGCGCCGCATAGGGCTCGCCGCCCGCCGATGCGCTCTTTGTCGGATCCTGCGTTGGGTCGGCCCTTTCGGTCATCAATTCCCTCCCGCATCGTTGCCGCGCGGCGCACCGGCAGCGTTTGGCTCAAAGGCACGCGGCGAGCGTCGCTCGCAATGCGTGCTCCGGGACATCGGTAATCAACGTCTCGCCCAACGTTTTGAGCAAGATGAACTTGATCGTGCCCGCCTCGGCCTTCTTATCGACTTTCATGAGTTCGATATAGCGCGAATCGCCAAGGGCGGGCGCTCGCGTCGGCAATCGGGCCGCCCCGATGACCGAAACGAGCCGTTGACGCACTGCTTCGTCGAGATGGCCCATGCGCACGGACAGATCCGCAGCCATCGCCATCCCGCAGCCCACGGCCTCGCCGTGCAGCCATTCGCCGTAGCCGAGCCCCGCTTCGATCGCATGGCCGAACGTATGGCCGAAGTTCAGAATCGCACGCAGCCCGCTTTCGCGTTCGTCGGCCGCGACAACCGACGCTTTGACCTCGCACGAACGCTTGACGGCGTAGGCGAGCGCTTGCGCGTCACGGGCGTTGAGCGCCTCGATGTTTTGCTCCAGCCAGTCGAAAAACGCGCGATCGGCAATCGCGGCGGTCTTGATGATTTCGGCGATGCCGGCCGCCAGTTCGCGATCAGGCAGTGTTTGCAGCGTGCCGATGTCGGCGATGACGGCTTGCGGCTGGTAAAAGGCGCCAATCATGTTCTTGCCGAGCGGATGATTGATGCCTGTCTTGCCGCCCACCGAGGAATCGACTTGCGACAGGAGCGTCGTGGGTACCTGAATGAACGGCACGCCGCGCATGTAGCAAGCGGCGGCAAAGCCGGTCATGTCGCCGATCACGCCGCCGCCCAGCGCGATCAGCGTCGTCTTGCGATCGGCCTGCGCGCCCAGCAATGCATCGAAGATTTTGTTGAGCGTTTCCCAATTCTTGAATACTTCGCCGTCGGGCAACACGACGGTCGAGACTTGCTTGCCAAGCGGAGCGAGCGCGGCACGCAGCGCATCGCCGTAGAGCGGCTCGACGGTTTCGTTCGTGACGATCGTGATCGAGGCGCCGGCGACGTGCGGTGCGAATAGATCGGTGCGGCCGATCAGATCGGCGCCGATGCGAATCGGATAGGAGCGTTCGCCCAGATCAACGTTGACGGTAATCATGACTGTATCTGCTTAGTAATGCCGGCTAGTTCGAGCTGCATGAGCACCATGTTCACGAGCCCATTGACGGATGGCCGCCCGGTTTCGACGATGAAATGCGCGCATTCGCGGTAAAGCGGATCGCGCTCGCTGTACAGCGCCTCGAGCTTGGCCTTCGGATCCTCCGTTTGCAGCAGCGGGCGATTTTTGTCCTTGCGCGTGCGCAGCCAGAGATCGTGCGGATTGGCTCGAAGATAAATGACAAGCCCGCCGGCGTGCAGCGCCGCTCGATTTTCCGGACGCAATACCGCCCCACCACCCGTCGCGAGCACGATTGCGTCGCGC
>JBQCDS010000312.1:0-9234 GCA_051961035.1 Trinickia sp.
AAAGATGATCTTTCATAGCGTTTGCAAAACCTCGGAGAGCGGACGGCGAGGCTTTTGCGGCCAGTTACCCGGCGCGGCTCGGCCGACTGGAATGAGCATGACCGGCACTTCGTCGACGGCAAGCCCGAACTCGTTCACGATGCCTTGCGCATCGAAACCACTCATTGCGCTCGAAACGAAGCCCAACGCTTGCGCCGCGAAAATCAGCGTGGCGCCGCCCAGGCTGGCGGAACGCAACGCTTCGTCGCGCGCGTCCTGCGGATCGGCGTACTTGGCGCGCGCGCCGGCTTGCCAAGCCGATAACACGTCGGCCCGCATGTGCCCCGCGTCGACGAAAGGGCGCAGCCGCTCGACAAGGCCTGCGCAATCCGGCAGCACGCCGCAGACGATAAAGGTCACGGCCGCGTTCGCCACTTTGGCCTGACCGTATGCGAGGGTGCGTAACCGCTCCTTGGCCGCAGCGCTCCGTACTGCAATGAATCGCCAGTTCTGGAGGTTATAGGCGGTGGGGGCACGCGTCGCCAGACGCACGAGTTCCTCGATCTCGGCGTCCGACAACGCGTGCGAGGGGTCGAACAGGTTGGCGGAGATCCGCTGTTCGATCAGTGCAATCGCGGGGTGGGACATGATTCCGTTCCGAATGAATAGGATGGGAATCAGCATACGGAATTCACTGGCAGATGATAATGTTCAAATCGGAACAACATCACTTACCCTCAGTGAACGATCGATGGACCGCTACACTGCCCTGCAAGTTTTCCGTCATGTGGCCGAACTGACCAGCTTCGCCGAGGCCGGGCGGCGGCTCGGGTTATCGTCGGCCGCGATCAGTAAAAATATTGCCGAATTGGAGGCCTCGGTCGGCGCGCGGCTCATCAACCGGACGACGCGACGCATGGCGCTGACCGAAGAAGGAAGAATTTATTTGGAGCACGTGACGCGCGGGCTCGACGCGCTCGCTGAAGCGGATCAGGCACTCGCTCCCATCAAAACATCGCCGAGCGGCACGTTGCGCGTGACCGCGCCGATGACAGTGACGCTGACTCGGCTCTCGTCCGCCATTCCCCGGTTCATGTCGCAGTATCCGGATTTGAAGCTCGATTTGCACCTCGATGACAGGCGCGTCGATCTCGTGCGAGAAGGTTTCGATCTGGCTATCCGTGGCAGCGATAGTCTCGAGGATTCAAGCCTGATCGCGCGAGAGCTGGCGGTGATGCCGCATGTGGTCTGCGCGGCGCCCGCCTACTTCGAGACGCACGGCAAACCCGAAACGCCATCCGATTTGAGAACACGCAATTGCATTCGCTTCAGCTTGTCGGGCCATGCCGATACATGGGAATTCAAAAAGGGCGAGCGCACCGAAAAGATCACGATCGATCCGCGCTATTCGGTCGGATCCAGTCTGGCGGTGCGCGATGCGCTAAGGGCCGGCTTCGGTATCAGCCTGATGCCCTTTCCCTACGTGCAAGACGACTTGAACGATGGCCGGCTGCAACCCGCGCTTGAAGATTGGAGCACGGTAGAAACCACGTTGTATGCCGTCTATTCGTCACGGCAACACGTCGCTCCAAAAATCCGCGCGTTTCTCGATTTCTTGATCGAGCAATTCCGTGCACCGCCTTCGAAGCTGAGCGAGTAATCTGCCAACTCACGTTGGCCCCTGCTATGCCACCGCCCGGGCCGCATTCCTCCCGCGCAGCCATTCCAGCGCCAGCAGCAAGCTCGTCGAGAAAAGAATCAGGATCGTCGCGAGTGCGGCAATCGTCGGCGTAATGTTCTCGCGGATGCCCGTGAACATCTGACGCGGCAATGTGGTTTGATCGGCGCCCGCGAGGAACAGCGTGACGACCACTTCATCGAAGGAAGTCGCAAAGGCAAACAACGCTCCCGAAATGACGCCCGGCGCGATGACCGGCAACGTGATCCGAAAGAACGTGCGCGTCGGATTCGCACCGAGCGAGAGGCTGGCTCGCACGAGGTTTCCATCGAATCCTTGCAAGGTCGCACCCACCGTCGTGACGACGAACGGCACGCCCAGCGCCGCGTGGGCCATGATGAGGCCGATATAGGTATTCGCGAGCCCAAGCGGCGCGAAGAACAAATACATCCCCACGCCCACGACAACGACGGGCACGATCATCGGGGAGATCAACACCGCCATCACGATCGCCTTGCCGCGAAAATTCGCCTTCGCCAAACCGAGTGCCGCCAGCGTACCGAGCACCGTTGCGACGACCGTCGCCGAAGGCGCCACGATGAAGCTGTTTTTTGCCGCCATGCGCCATGCGTCGGACATCACCAGGTTCTGATACCAGCGCAGCGACCAGCTCGGAATCGGATAGACGAGGAACGTGCTCGACGAAAACGACAACGGCACGATGGCGAGCACGGGCAGGATCAAATAGAGCAGCGTCAGCACAGCCAAGCCGCGCAACAGGAAATACCAAGCGCGTTCGCTGAGCGATGTATGCGGCGCGAATAGCGGTTTCGAAAGTTTCATCGTCGGCTCCGGCTATAAGCTTGGCTGCGCTTTCGTAAAGCGCCCGTAGACTGCGTAGAGCACGAGCGTGGCTGCGAGCAGCAAGCCGCCAAGTGCGCATGCCATGCCCCAGTTGAGCGTCACGTTCGTGAAGTACGCCACGTAGTAGCTCACCATCTGATCGTTAGGCCCGCCAAGCAACGCAGGCGTGATGTAGTAGCCGATTGCGAGAATGAAGACGAGCAATGCACCCGCGCCGATGCCGGGATACGTTTGCGGCACGTAGACACGCCAAAACGCCGCGAACGGATGACTGCCTAGCGACACCGCGGCGCGCTGATAGGTTGGCGGGATCGACTTCATGACGCTGTAGAGCGGCAAAATCATGAACGGCAGCAAAATATGCGTCATCGAAATGTAGACGCCCGTGCGATTGAACAGCAATTCGAGTGGCGCATGAATCAACCCTAGGCCGCGCAGCGTGCGATTCACGAGCCCTTCGGTCTGCAAAATCACGATCCACGCCGCCACGCGCACGAGAATCGATGTCCAGAAAGGAATCAGCACCAAGATCATGACGAGGTTCGCTCGCCGTTCGCTCAACGTCGAAATCCAATACGCGAGCGGATAACCGAGCAGCAGCGTTGCCAAGGTGACCACCGCGCCGATGACGAACGTGCGGCTAAATACGTTGAGGTAGATGCGCTGATCGGGATCCGTCTTCTCGATGTGGCCGAAGGCATCCTCGCGATGATCGAGTGCCGCCAGCACGTAAAAAGGCGAATAACGCGAGCCGTTCTTCGCAATCGCACGCCAGTAGCGCACTTCGCCCCATCGCGCGTCCAGATCGATCAGCTTCGCGCGAATCTGCTCGGGCGTGAGCGTCAAAGGTTGGTTGTCGTCGCCCGTGAACGGCAGCGCGTTCGCCGTCTTCGAGACGAGCGAATGAAAGCCCGGGATTTCGACGTTGAGGCGTCGCTCCAAGCTACCCATGACTTGGCCATCCTGCGTCGCGGCCAAGTCGGATGCGAGTGCCGCATAGGCACCCACGGGCGGCTCGCTCTTGCGATCCCAATGACTCAATTGCGCAGCGGTCTTCGGCAGCGCGGCGACCACTTCGGGGTTTTGCACCGCGCGCGTCAATAGCGCCGCGATCGGCACGACGAATATCAGCAACAGGAAGATTGCAAGCGGTGCAATCAAGAGCAGCGCCGTCAACCGTTTGCGTGCCTGAGCGGCTTTCAACTCGCGCTTCAATGTCGCGCTCGACGCGCCGCTCGGCTCGCCCGGAATCGTCATGGTTTGCACGCTCATCTCCTGCGTCGCCTCGTTCCTCGGACTCTGCTCGCGTTGCACCGCCCACCCTTGCACGGCGGCGCAACGCATGTGGCGTTGCAGCGTCGATTGCTCGTTCGACGCCGCACTCGCCGTTCAACTCACATCGACAGCGTTCGACGCTGCCTCACTTCGACGCCCACGACGCAAATCGCTGCTCGAGCTCGTCGCCGTAGTCAGTCCAAAACGCCGCGTCCTGCAGGACGGCGTGTTGGCCGTTGGCCGGCGAATTCGGCAAATTCGAAAGCGTCTTGGCATCGAGCGATTTGATCGCGTCGCGATTCGCGGGGCCGTACGCAATATGCTGTGCGTAGGCTTGCTGCGGCTTGGACGAAATCGAATAGGCGATGAATTTCTCGGCCAGCGCCTTGTTCGGCGATCCCTTCGGAATGACCCAGTAGTCGAGATCGTAGATGCTGCCGTTCCAGACCACCTTCAAGTTCTTCCCTTCGCGTTGCGCGGCGTCGATGCGACCGTTGAATGCGGAGGACATCACGACGTCGCCGGCAACGAGAAATTGCGGCGGCTGCGCACCCGCTTCCCACCATTGAATGTACGGCTTGAGTTCATCGAGCTTTTTGAACGCACGGTCTTGGCCCGCTTTCGTCGCCAGCACTTTATAGACGTCTTTCGGCGCGACGCCGTCGGCCATCAGCGCGAATTCGAGATTGCCGCGCGCCCCCTTGCGCAGCGCCCGCTTACCCGGGAATTTCTTGACGTTCCAGAAATCGGCCCAGCCTGTCGGCGCCGTCTTCAATTTATCGGCGTTGTAGGCAATCGCTGTCGACCAAACGAAAAAGCCTACGCCGCATGCGCTAGGCGATTCCGGAATGAGTTCGGACTTCTTCGCGATCTTCGACCAGTCGAGCTTTTCATAAAGGCCTTCGTCGCAGCCCCGGCCCAAGTCGCCCGATTCGACTTCGACGACGTCCCAGTTCACATGCTTGGCTTCCACCATCGCCTTGATCTTGGCGGTTTCGCCGTTGTATTCGACCGCGGTGATCTTGTCGCCGGTCTTCTGCTCGAACGGCTGGTAGTAAGCGATCTTCTGCGCATCGGCGTTCGCGCCGCCGAAGTTCACGACGGTCAATTCGGCGGCCGAGGCACCCGTCGCACCCAATATCGCCGATGTGCAAGCAATGGCCAGCGTCGCGGCAGTGCGGCGCATCGTGATCGTATTCGTCTTCATTTAGGCTCTCCTCTACGTGGTATTCGCGGATGCGTCCGCACCGGAACGGGACAAACTCGGAACAACTCGGGGTTGCGGGATCGATACGAAACGTTCGCGAGCCGGTCGGCTCGCGCGCCGATCAGGCGAAAACGCGCAGATGCTCGGGCGCGAACTCCAGCGCGACGCTCGCGCCCGGTACGAACGAATCGATCGCCTCGGTGCCGAGCGGCACCTTGACGAAGCATTCGTCCTGCTCGGGCACCGCGCAGCGCATGCGCACGTGATCGCCGAAATAGATGAGACCGCGCACTTCGCTCGCGAGCGCGTTGCCGTCTTGCCGCTCTTTCGGCTCTTGCGCCCGCGCGACCAAACGCAAACGCTCCGGACGAATGCAAGCGATCGCCTCCATGCCGGCCCGCGCGCCCGCCACATTGCGGCCGATGACATGCGTGCCATCGCGAAGGCGCAACCGGCAGAACTCGCCGTCGACGTCCGAGATGGTGCCGCGCAAGCGGTTGCTGTCGCCGATGAAGTTCGCAACGAATTCGTTGGACGGCATTTCGTACAGCCGATCCACCGTATCGAGCTGCTGCACGATGCCTTTATCGAAGACGGCGACGCGATCGGACATCGTCAACGCTTCACCTTGATCGTGCGTGACGTAGACGAACGTCAACCCGAGCTTTTCGTGCAACGCTTTCAGTTCGTACTGCATATGCTCGCGCAGCTGTTTATCGAGTGCGCCGAGCGGTTCGTCCATCAGCACGAGCCGCGGCTCGAACACGAGCGCGCGAGCGAGCGCGATCCGTTGCTGCTGGCCGCCCGAGAGTTGCGACGGATAGCGCTTGCCGAAGCTTTCCATGCGCACCATTTTCAGCGCTTCGGCGACGCGATGGGCCCGCTCCGAGGCGCTCATCTTGCGCACCGTCAGCGGGTAAGCGACGTTCTGCGCAACCGTCAAGTGCGGAAACAAGGCGTAGTTCTGGAACACCATGCCGATGTTGCGCCGATGCGGCGGCACGGTGTTCAGCAATTGACCATCGAGCCGGATCTCGCCGCCGGTCGGGAATTCGAAGCCGGCCAGCATCATCAGGCACGTGGTCTTGCCCGATCCCGACGGCCCCAGGAGCGTCAGGAATTCGCCCTGATAGATATCGAGGTCGAGCGATTTGACAACGAGGGTTTCGCCGTCATACGTCTTGCGCACGCCGCGAAAACTTACGATTGCTTGATCCGTCTTCATCCGTTGTCTCCGTTCGCCTTGGTATCCGCCTCAGCGCTTACTTAAGAACCTGCGCTTTGCGCCACTCGTTTCTATTCATTGGCTCTATTGACCAGCGAATACCACGCATCCTATGCGATCCAATATAATCGGTTACGGTTCCACGCAACGGAGCCATTTCATTATTCCGAAGGGAACCACTTTGGACGCGATCATTTTGTCGGACTGGCTTGCGGCTCGGCTCGAGCGTAGCGCGGCCGAGCCTATGTATCGCCAGGTGCTGCGCCTCTTGCAGCATGCCATCTTGGCAGGGCAGCTCGCCCCTGGGGTGAAGTTGCCGAGTTCGAGAACGCTGGCCGACGATCTCGACATCGCGCGCAACACCGTGCTGCGCGTGTACGACCAATTGACGGCGGAAGGCTACGTGCTGTCCAGCACGGGCAGCGGCACTTATGTGGCCGATACCCGACCCGACACATCGGCGGTCCGTCCACGGCCCTCACGGCAGGCTGGCGAGCCCGGCGCGACGCGCGAAGCGCTCGCTCAGCAAAGCCTTTCCACGCGTGGCCGACGCTTGATCGGTCGCGCGGGCGTGGCGCCGAAGCAATGGGGCGCGTTTATGCCGGGCGTGCCCGATGTCAGCGAATTTCCCTCGCGCACATGGAGCCGCTTGCAGGCGCGGCTTTGGAAAGAGGCCAATTGCGAGTTGCTCACCTATGCGCCTGGCGGCGGCTATCGGCCGTTGCGCCGTGCGCTGTCGGATTACCTGCGCGTCGCGCGTTCGGTCAAATGTTCGCCCGATCAAATCATCCTCACCACCGGCATTCATCAGTCGATGGATCTCGCCGTGCGGCTATTGACCGATGTCGGCGATCGCGCGTGGGTGGAGGAGCCTTGTTATTGGGGGGCGCGCAGCGTGTTGCAATCAGCGGGGCTCGAGCTCGAGCCGATCCCCGTCGACAGCGAAGGCTTGAATCCGCGCGAGTCGACGCCCGCCGTGCCGCCGCGTCTTGCGGTCGTCACGCCTTCTCATCAGTATCCGCTCGGGATGGTGATGAGCCTCGCGCGGCGCCGAACCTTGCTCGAATACGCGCGCCAGCACGGTGTCTGGATCATCGAGGACGATTACGACAGCGAGTTTCGCTACGGCAGCCGGCCGCTCGCATCGCTGCAAGGGCTCGACGATGCGGGTCGTGTCATTTACGTGGGGAGCCTGGGGAAGATTTTGTATCCGGGGCTGCGAATCGGCTATATGGTCGCCCCCGAACATTTGGTGGAAACGTTTCGCACCGGCGTTGCCGAACTGTATCGGGAAGGTCAGCTGATGCATCAGGCCGTGCTTGCCGAATTCATCATGGACGGCTATCTGACCTCGCACGTGCGCCGCATGCGGGCGCTTTACGGCGAGCGTCGGCAAATTCTCATCGACGCAATCCATGCGCGCTTCGGCGATGCGCTGCCTGTCATGGGCGACGAAGCCGGGCTGCATCTCGTGCTCGGGTTGCCGGAGGGAATCGACGATCGCGCCGTGACCTCGCTCGCCTTCGAGGCGGGCGTGATCGTGCGGCCGCTATCGGCTTATTACAGCCAAGAAAGTGCCGCGCAACCGGGGTTGCTGCTCGGCTATGCATGCGTGCCGCACGAGCGGATCGCACCCACGTTCGATTCATTGGCGCGGCTGATCGAGCAGCAGGTCGGGACAAAGGCGGCGCGAGCGGCGTAGCAATACCCAAGGCGGTGCCTCCGGCGAACGGGCCGCGGCCGCCCGTTCTCAGCCCGTGCAACGATCAAGCCGACCGGATCGCATCCGCCACCACTCAATACATCGCGCTCAACTTCGAAAACTGCAAGCTGCCGAAGCCCGTTTCGTGATCCCATCCCTTCGCCGACTTATAGCCGTAGCCGCCGAAGCCATTGTTGCCGCCGGCCGGCACATCGTGCACGAGCGACGGGTTGCTCGGGAACGTCTTGTAGAAATACGACGTCGGCAAGCCGATGTTGTTGTGGTGAGCCGACTCTATCCGTGCGAACCCGCCCACGAAAATGGGCGACGCTAGGCTCGTTCCGCCCACTTGCTGATTCGGCTGTCCACCGATAACGATCAGCGCGCCGGTGCTCGAGGCGGCATCGAAAGCCACGTCCGGTAATGCGCGCTTCGTGTTCCACGAACCGAGCACGGGCTTTTGCCACGAGGGAATGGGTTCGTATGCGCTAAGACCACCGCCCGTCGCCCAGATACGTGCCGCGTTGTCCACGGGACCGAAGGGGCCGAGGTCGGCATAAGCGACACCTTCGTTCCACACCGTTTCGCCGGCCCAGGTGGTCGTGTTCGTCGTCGAAAGGGTCGTGCCGCCGACCGACACGACATAAGGCGAACTGGCCGGCGACGACACGCCATACTTCCACAATGCAACGGTGTTGATGATCTGCGTAGCGGCGCCGTTGTAATCGCCGATGAAACCCGGCACGCCTTGCGGCGAGTACGACCATTGATAGACACCCGAGTCGCCCGACGCGATGGAAAAAATCTGCCCTTGCGCCGCCGCCTGCTTGAACACCGCGTCGTTGGCTTTGAGCGAGCCGTCGCTGTTCGCCGCGCCTTCGTCTTCGCCGAGCGACACGTTGATGATCTTGGCTAGGTTGTCCGTCGTCGCCTTGTTGTAGGCCTGCGTCAGCCTCGCATCGGTCAGGCCGCTGTCGTTGATGTCGCCGTTGATCGCCGTGTAGAAAATCAGCTTCTTGACGCCGCCCGACACGCCGATGATGCTTTGGCTGTCGAGGTCCCACTCGGCCGGATCGCCGTCGTCGGCGAGCGTGCCCGAGCCGGCGGGCACGACGGCGGTGTTCACGGTAGGCAAGCCGACGCTCTTCGTGAACTGATTCAAGTCGGCGATCGTTTGCGACATCTTGCCCCAAGTAATGATGCCGACGGTGGTGTTAGTCGCGGCCGGCAAGCTGTTCGCCCCATAGATGCGCGCGAAATCGGTGGGCTTGTGACCGACCTTCTGTCCGGTCGTGGCCTGTGGC
>JBQCDS010000313.1:0-8271 GCA_051961035.1 Trinickia sp.
GTTGGGGCTGTTGTAGATCATTTGCATGGCGACACTCCTTATTCCGATTGGCTCCTGGCCGTTTTCCGCCCAGTACGTGGAGCGTGTTGCATGGAATTTCAAGGGGTGGGTCTTAAACGACGCTTAAGACGGGCTGGAACATTGCAACAGAATGTTCGTGCGTCTCTCATGCGCGTCACCGACCTAAAAGCTAGACCCCCAATCATGCAAAACGTTCAAGCGGCACGGGAAAACATCGAGGATCGTCCGTGTGCCTCGATACACCTGATAACGGCACGAGCGTGCAGCTGGTTTAGGGGTGCTCGCGCGTCGGCCCGGGGTCAGCCATTCCCGCTGTGGCTTCCGGGGCATCGGACGAGTCATCCGGTGTCTTGCCTGCCGGTGTTGCATTTTCCGCGCCTGGCGGCCTGAGCGGGCCGCGCCAGACCAGCTCGATCTGCGAGCCGTTCGGCTCGGTCTGCTCGATGCGCGCGGGGAGCCATCCGAGCGATGGCGCCAGCCAGACGTCGATTCGGCGTCGATCGCCCGCGTGCCGCGGCAATCGCATGAAGTGGCGTGCTTCGATGAAACCCTCGGCGGTTTGAATGGATTCGTCGCCGATCGTCTCGATCGGCCAGATCTCGCCGCTGTCGTTGTCCGCGACGTAAAACGAACGCGTGACGCCGCGCTGATAGGCATCCGGGTCGCCTCGCACGAGGCTCGCCAACTGCATCACCATGCTGAAGCGATCCTGCGCGCCATCGGGCAGCGCGAGCGTCGTACTCGTGCGCGTGAAGTCGATGCGTTTATCCGCGTGATCGAATGTCGTCACGTCTTGCGGGCGGTGACCGCGCTTTTCGACGTAGCGCTCGGGGGCCAGGCCAAAAGCATCGATGCGGCCGCGGCTTTCGTAAGAGAACGTGCCGACGAACGGCAGCGGCACGGAGACGATCATTTCGTAGCCGTCCCCATCGCTCGACCACCGGATCGTGCCTGGCGCGTTTTCCACCCCGTTGTAAAACGTGTTGTAGTGCAAATTACCGGAAGGCGGCACCGAGAAACGGACCCCGTGCGACGCTGCGCTCGCTTGCGTGGGCGCGGCGGCGTGCGCGAGCGAGGGTGCGCTGGCGGCCTCGGTGCTGCCGGGGCCTGTCGCTTTGCCGCCGCCTTCGCTCGCTTGGGCGGGGCTTACCGAGGCCTTGGAGGGCGCAAGCGCATGCAGCACCGGCGCTTGCTCGCCGCCTGCTGGCGCGCGAGCGCGCGGGCTCGGACGGCGCGGCGGTGCGTGAGCCGTATCGCGGGCGATCGGTTGCGCAGTGAGCAAGGCGACTTGCACCGGCGGCGTGACGGATTCAGGGATGAACGCGTGATGATGCCGCGCAAACCAGAGCACGGCCGCGCCGTGCAGCGCGAGCGCTGCGGCAAGTGCAATGCTCCAGTGCCAGGTGTAGCGGCGCGGCCCGGCACGAGCGGTGTCGGAAGTGAACAAAGACGACATGAGTGTGCTCGATCATCGGTCGGACGACCCGCTTGCGAGCGCCGAAACGACGGAATACGCGCGGACGATCCGACATCATGCCCGCAAATGGCGCGCCGCGCCGAGCGGGCGAGCGACGGCTCCCTTCGGCGGCGATCGTTTACCGCGGTGCGTCGCTGTGACCCAGTTCGTGGGAGAGCTTGTGTGCGCACGCCTTCAACGCGAGCGCGATTTCCCCTTCCCAAGACAGATCGAATGCGCCTTCGTGCCCGAGCGCGATGAGTCCCAGCGCGAGATCGCCGGCGGCATCGAATACCGGCATGCAAAAGGCGTGAATCGTCGGCAGCAGCATGCCGGCCACGCGCGCCGCGCCGTTTGCGCGGACTTCTTCGAGCACGCGCTCGAGTTCGGATTCGCTGCGCGGCCCCGTTGTATGCGCGGAGCGACGCGAGTCGGACAGTTCGCGCTCGATCATCGCTTCGGTTTTGCCGCGCGGAAGATACGCGGCGAACAGCAATCCGGTGGCCGAGCCCAGCAGCGGCATCACATCTCCGAGCTTGAGCGATGCCTTTGCCGGGTGGCTCGACTCCATCCAATGGACGACGGTCGGCCCGAGATTGCCCCAGACGGCGATGCCGACGGTCACATCGAGCCGGTCGCGCAGCTCGGTGAGTGCAAGCCGGGCGAGTTTGACGCCGTCGACACGCGCGAGACGCGCAAGCCCCATTTGCAGCGCGAAGGCTCCCAGTTCATAGCGGCCCGAGACCGGATCCTGCGCGACGAGGCCCAGGCGCAGAAAGCTCACCAGGTAGCGGTGTGCCTTGGCCGGGCTCATCTGTGCGTGCTTGGCTAGATCGCGCAGCATCATGGCGCGCGGCTCGTTCGTGAGCACCTCGAGCAGGCGGAAGCCGACTTCGATGGACTGAATGCCCGACCGCGTTTTCTCCTCGCCCTCCACCGCATCGTCGGGCGCGTCGGGGCCATCGACGATCGCGGGATGGAGCGGATCGAGCGGATCGAGCGGATGGAGCGGATGGAGCGGGGCGGCGTGCATATCGGACATGGGCACAGTGAAAAAGACGATGGCGAGAAGCGGCGAGACCGAGAGCGGATGCTGACACAGCGCGCTCGCGGAGGATCGATCGCCACCGCGCCGCGCGTTCACCATCGTAAAATAGATTCCCTCTATCGTCATCTCACGGCTTCGATCCGCGTCTCATGAAACTTGCCACGCTCAAAGACGGTACTCGTGACGGTCAACTGATCGTCGTTTCGCGCGATTTGCGCACGGCCGCCATCGCCGACGCCATTGCGCCCACGCTGCAACGCGCGCTCGACGACTGGCCCTTTTACGCGCCGCAGCTCGCCGAGCTATACGATGCCCTCAATCAAGGCCGCGCGCGCAACACCTTCTCCTTCGAGCCGAAAGACTGCATGGCGCCGCTGCCGCGCGCGTTTCAATGGGCGGACGGTTCTGCCTATGTCAATCATGTTGAACTCGTGCGGCGTGCGCGCGGCGCGCAGATGCCGCCCGAGTTCTGGACCGATCCCTTGATGTACCAAGGCGGCAGCGACGATTTTCTCGGGGCGCGCGACGACATCGTCTGCGCGTCGGAAGCGTTCGGTATCGACTTCGAAGCCGAGGTGGCCGTCGTCACGTCCGACGTGCCGATGGCTAGTACGCCCGAGGCCGCGCTCAAGGCTGTGCGCTTGGTGATGCTCGTCAACGACGTCTCGTTGCGCAATCTGATTCCGGCCGAACTCGCGAAAGGTTTCGGTTTCTTTCAAAGCAAGCCGGCCACCGCGTTTTCCCCCGTCGCGGTGACGCCCGACGAGCTGGGTGAGCACTGGCGCGAGGGCCGCGTGACGCGGCCGATGATCGTTCATTGGAACGGCAAGAAGGTGGGCCAGCCCGAGGCCGGCGTCGACATGGTCTTTCACTTCGGGCAACTCATCGCCCACGCCGCGAAAACGCGAAACTTGCGCGCGGGCACCATCGTGGGCTCGGGCACCGTCTCCAATAAGGACGAAAAACGCGGCTACTGCTGTATCGCCGAAAAACGCTGCCTGGAGACGATTGCGAACGGCGCGCCGCAAACGGATTTCATGAAGTACGGCGATACGGTCAAGATCGAAATGTTCGACGAGGCCGGCAAGTCGATCTTCGGCGCGATCGAGCAATCGGTCGCCCCACTAGAGCGCGCCCTTTGATGCACGCGGCGCGCCGGGTTTCGCCCGATGCGGGGCCGCCCGTGCACGCCTACACTGAGGCTGAGCGAAGGCGCCGACGAGGGTGCCGTCGCGCACCCGATAAGAGCCGACACGGATGACCGACACGACACACCCCGGCGACGACCTGACCGCTTACACGCACTATCGCTCGCTGCGTTTGCAACGCCATCCGCATGGCGTGCTCGAAGTCGTCATGAGCGGCGAAGGAATGAACAAGAGCGCGCTGGCCGCGGCCGACGATCGCATGCATCGTGAACTCGCCGAAATTTGGCGCGACATCGACCGCGATCCCGCCACGCGCGTGGCCGTGATTCGCGGCGAGGGCAAGGGCTTTTCGGCGGGCGGCGATCTCGGTCTCGTCGAGCAGATGGCCGATTGCTTCGACGTGCGCTCGCGTGTTTGGCGCGAAGCGCGCGATCTCGTCTACAACGTCATCAATTGCAGCAAGCCGATCGTTTCTGCGATGCATGGGCCGGCCGTCGGCGCCGGGCTCGTCGCCGGTTTGCTGGCCGATGTATCGATCGCGGCGAACGATGCGCGCATCATCGATGGACACACGCGCCTAGGCGTCGCGGCCGGCGATCACGCGGCCATCGTTTGGCCGCTTCTGTGCGGGATGGCCAAGGCGAAGTATTACCTGCTGCTGTGCGAGGCGGTGAGCGGGGCCGAGGCCGAGCGGATCGGGCTGGTATCGCTCGCGGTCGACGAGGCCGATTTGCTGCCGAAGGCGTTCGAGGTGGCGACGCGGCTCGCGCAGGGCTCGCAAAGCGCGATCCGCTTGACGAAATACGCACTCAACAATTGGCTACGCATGGCCGGTCCTACGTTCGACACGTCGTTGGCGCTCGAATTCATGGGATTTTCGGGCCCCGATGTTCGCGAGGGCATCCAATCTCTGCGCGAGCGGCGACCGCCCGATTTTCCCGGCGGCGACGAGCTTTCGTGAATGGTACAGACCCCTTTCGACTCTTAGCCTCTCTCGACTCAAGCGTCTTCACGAATCCATCCCCATCCCTTTCTCTGCAAGGAGCACTCGATGACCGACACCGCCGGCGGCACCCCGCCATTCCCGGGCTTCCCTGGTTTTCCGCCCGCGGAGATGCTCGACAAAATGTGGGGCATGATGCGCCTGACACCGTTCGGCTCGGCGTTTCCCGGCATGCCGCCGGGTACGGCCCAAGCCTTCGGCGCGCCGCTAGCCGCCATGTCGGATTTGATGAAGCCGCTCATGGACGTCGAGGAGCTCGATAAGCGCATCACCGACATGCGGGCTGTCGAGCAATGGCTCAAGCTCAATCTGAACATGCTGCAATCGGCCATCCAGGCGCTCGAGGTGCAGCGCGCGACGCTTTCGACGCTGAGCGCATTCGGCGCCTTCGCGCAGGCATCGCTGACGCAGCCGGCGGAAGCAGCCGCGGCGGCGAGTGCGACGAAGGCCCAGGACGCGCCGAATGCGACGACCGGGCAAACGAAGGCGTCATCGCCATGGGGCGCGTCGACGAGCGCCGCATCCGGCGGCCCGAGCGATGCGAAAAGCGGTGGCACGGCTGCGCCCGGTTCGTCCGACGAGGCGCCTAACGCCGGCGCGCAACCGGGCGCGGGCGCCGGTGCCGGCTTCGATCCTTCGGGTTGGTGGAACCTGCTGCAGTCGCAATTCAATCAACTCGCGGCGTTCGCGATGACCCAGCCTGGCGCGGCCGGTAGCGAGCCTAATGCCGATGCCGATGCCGATGCCGATGCCGATGCCGATGCCGATGCCGATGCGAAAAAGCCTTCGGCGAAGGAGACCGGCGCGGGCGGCGCGAAGGCGGCGAGCGACGCTCCCGTGCCGGCATCGAAGCCGGCAGCCAAACGCGCACCCGCGCGCAAGCGCGGCGCCAAGCCCGCTTCGGGATCGGGCGGCGCCGCGCGCGAAGACAAATGACGCACGTCGCTTGGCTCCAAATCCGTCGCGCGCCGCGTCTGGCGCGCGCGACACGATCTTTCACCCTTTTCCTCGGTTGTTTGCCGTGCGGCTTGCGTTGGTCTTGATGGGCGGCGGCGCGCGCGCCGCATACCAGGTGGGAGCGCTCAAGGCGCTCGCGCAAATCACGAAGGAGGTGGCGCCGCACGAGCGCGCGTCGCCTTTCACGATCGTCTGCGGGACATCGGCGGGGGCGATCAACGCGGCTTCGGTCGCCAGCCACGCGGACGATTTCTCGCTCAGCGTCGGCCGTCTCCTCGATTTTTGGTCGAATATCCGCGCCGGGCAGGTCTATCGCACCGATTGGCGCGGCGTGGCCGCGGCCGGCGCGCGCTGGCTCGCCGCGATGTCGTTCGGCTGGGCCGTGCGGCGCTCGCCCCGCGCACTGTTCGACAACAGCCCGCTCGCCGATCTGTTGAATGGCGCGCTCGACTTCGCCCGCATCGCCGACATGCTCGACGCCCATGCCCTGCATGCGCTGTCGATCACGGCCCTCAGCTATTCGAGCGGCCGGCATTTGACGTTCTACCAAGCCGAGGAGCCGATCCAATCGTGGCGGCGGGCGCAGCGCGGGGCGCGCATGGTCGCGCTCACGCCGGCGCATCTGCTCGCTTCGGCGGCGATTCCGTTTCTCTTTCCGGCGGTGCCGCTCGAACTCGACGGCTGCACCGAATACTTCGGCGACGGCTCGATACGGCAAATCGCCCCATTGAGCCCCGCGATCCATTTCGGCGCGCAGCGGATCGTCGTGCTCGGCGCCGCCACGCCGCGCCCGGAGGTGCCGGCGGCGGGCCTTCAAAACGGCTACCCGTCCCTCGCGCAAATCGGACAACAGGTGATGGCGAGCGTGTTTCTCGATTCGATCGGGGCCGACATCGAGCGGATCGAGCACATCAACGGCATGATTCGCCACTTGCCGCACGAGATCGAGCCCGAGAGCGGTTGGCGCCATGTCGACGTGCTGCCGATCGCCCCGAGCGAGCGCATCGAGCTGATGGCCGCGCGGCACCTGAAGCGGTTGCCCGTCACAGTGCGCGGGCTGCTGGGCGCCGTCGGGGGCAATCGCGCCGCGGGCGCGTCGTTCGCGAGCTATCTGCTCTTCGAAGGGCCGTTCGCGCGCGAACTGATCGATCTGGGATATCGAGACGCGCTCGCGCAGCGGGAGCGGCTGACCGAGTGGGTTCGTTCGGCGCTAAGCGAGGGCAGGGCGGTGGGCGTGGGCGGCGCGTCGGTCGATGCCGAGGTGCCGCACGGCGGCCGGTGAGTGCTGAGCCACCGATTCACCGAGCTGCCGGCGCCCAACCGGCCGCGGCCACCCGCGCGCCGTTGCGGTGGCGCGTCAGCCGCATCCGCGGCGGCCTGCCGCTAGCCGCGCGTGCTATTATTTCAAAGATTACGTTTCGCCGGCGAGCAGTGAAAAATCATCATCGCGCCAGTCGAATCCTTCGCCCGGACAATTTCCGGCACGGAACGACCCGCGGCGCCGCTTTCGATCATCGCGGGGCGCATGGCGCCCGCCGAATGCCTCCTTGCGCGAAAATGTCGCGCCGCACGACCGGCGTTGAGTTCGATCAATAAACGGGGCGTAATCGCAGCGTAAAATTGTGTGCCTTTCGATGCACGGGCGCGGCGATTGATCGCGCGTGCGGCAAAGTCATACGAGTTGCAATGGCAGACCAGGGGTGGGACCTATGAACACCATGCTTTATCCGGAACTTTACAAATCGCTCGAATCGGTCCGATGGGACATGGAGAAGGATATTCCCTGGGACAAATTCGACGCATCGCTGCTCACCGACGAGCAGGCGATGACGATCAAGATGAACGCAATCACCGAGTGGTCGGCGCTGCCGGCCACCGAAATGTTCTTGCGCGATAACCATCACGACAGCGATTTCTCGGCGTTCATGAGCGTGTGGTTCTTCGAAGAGCAAAAGCATTCGTTGGTCCTAATGGAATATCTGCGCCGTTTTCGGCCCGAGATGGTGCCGACCGAAGCCGAATTGCACGCGGTGCGCTTCGAATTCGATCCGGCGCCGCCGCTCGAAACGCTCATGCTGCATTTCTGCGGCGAGATCCGCTTGAATCACTGGTATCGCCGTGCAGCCGAATGGCACACCGAGCCCGTGATCAAGCACATCTACGAAACGATTTCGCGCGACGAAGCGCGCCATGGCGGCGCCTATCTGCGCTACATGAAAAAGGCGCTGAACAATTGCGGCGATGTGGCTCGCGCCGCGTTTTCGAAGATCGGCGTCTTGATGGCCTCGGCGCGCCGCACCGAAAAGCCGCTGCATCCCACGAATTTGCACGTGAATCGCGATTTGTTCCCGCGTGACACGATCCAGTCGCGCCTGCCCGATCCCGAATGGCTCGAGCGTTGGCTCGACGAACAAATCCGTTTCGACGACGGCTGGGAGAAGAAAGTCGTCGAGCGCATCTTGCACAACCTCTCGCTGCTGTTCGAGCGCACGTTCTCGACGGCGCAGGAGTTGAACCGCTACCGCAAGGAAGTTGCGGCGCGCCTGCAAGGCTCGGGTTCGGCCGAGCACCAGCCGGCCTAACGCGCGCGCCGTATCGCATTCGCCGAGCCCGCCTGCGCGAGGGTCGCTGGTCCTCG
>JBQCDS010000314.1:0-8767 GCA_051961035.1 Trinickia sp.
CTCCAAGCCCACCCCGCTGATCGCAAGGCGGGCTCGACGCCCCGGCCTACTTGGCCGTCGCGAGCGCGATAGCCGTATCCAGCATGCGATTCGAGAAGCCCCACTCGTTGTCGTACCAGCTCGACACCTTCACGAGACGGCCGGCCACCTTCGTGAGCGTGGCGTCGAACGTCGACGATGCGGGGTTGTGGTTGAAGTCGATCGACACGAGCGGCGCCGTGTTGTAGCCGAGGATGCCCTTGAGTTCGCCTTCGGCGGCATTCTTCATGATCGCGTTGATTTCCTCAACCGTCGTGTCGCGCTTGGCGATGAACGACAGATCGACGATCGACACGTTGATCGTCGGAACACGGATGGCATAGCCGTCCAGCTTGCCGGCCAACTCGGGCAGCACGAGGCCGATCGCGGCAGCCGCGCCCGTCTTCGTCGGGATTTGGCTGTGCGTGGCCGAGCGTGCGCGGCGCAGGTCTTCGTGATAGACGTCCGTCAACACTTGGTCGTTCGTGTACGCGTGAATCGTCGTCATCAAGCCCGTTTCCAGGCCGATTTTGTCGTTCAGCGGCTTAACGAGCGGCGCGAGGCAATTCGTCGTGCACGAAGCGTTCGACACCACCGTGTGCGCGGCCTTCAACTCGTTGTGGTTCACGCCGTAGACGATCGTCGCATCGACATCCTTGCCGCCCGGCGCCGAGATCAGCACCTTCTTCGCGCCGCCGGCCAAATGCGCGCTCGCCTTTTCCTTCGACGTGAAAAAGCCCGTGCACTCCATCACGACGTCTACGCCCAGCTCGCCCCACGGCAGCTCCGCCGGGTTACGGTTCGCCAACACGCGGATCTTGTCGCCATTGACGATCATGTTCTCGCCTTCGACCGATACCTCGCCGGGGAACGGGCCGTGCGCGGTGTCGTACTTCGTCAGGTGGGCGTTCGTCTGCGCGTTGCCGAGATCGTTGATCGCGACGATCTGCAGATCGTGCTTCTTGCCGCTCTCGTAGAACGCACGCAGCGTGTTGCGGCCGATCCGGCCATACCCGTTGATTGCAACGCGTACCGTCATGATGGTTCTCCTGAAATTGGGGCTGAAAAAAACCGTCGTACCTCACGCTGCCCGATGCGTCGCGTCAAGCGGGGCTGCTCGCGCCAAGCATCGGGAAGCCGTATTGCGTCTTTCCGGGCGTTACTCGAGCGCCGCCTTGGCCGCTGCGACAACGTGCTCCACGGTAAAGCCGAAATGCTTGAACAGCACACCGGCCGGGGCCGACTCGCCGAACGTATCGATGCCAACCACGCTGCCTTCCAAGCCGACGTACTTGCGCCAGAAATCGCTCACGCCCGCTTCGATCGCGACGCGGCGCACGCCCTTGGGCAACACGCGCTCGCGATATTCGGCGTCCTGACGGTCGAACACGGTCGTGGCCGGCATGGAGACGACGCGCGCCGCGATCCCTTGCTGCGCGAGCGGCTCGACCGCGTTCAGCGCGAGTTCGACTTCCGAACCCGTGGCCATGAGGATGATCTTGCGCGCGACGATCTCGTCGTTCCAATCGCGCAGCACATAGCCGCCCTTCGCGATGTTCGCGATTTGCGCATCGCTGCGGGTCGAGAACGGCAAGTTCTGACGGCTGAAAATCAGGCACGAGGGGCCTTGGTGCTCGACGGCCTGCGTCCAGGCCACGGCCGTCTCCACCGTATCCGACGGACGCCACACCTGAAGGTTCGGAATCAAGCGCAGGCTAGCGACGTGCTCGATCGATTGGTGCGTCGGGCCGTCTTCGCCCAGGCCGATCGAATCGTGCGTGAACACGAAGATCGACGGCGACTTCATCAGCGCCGCCACGCGCAGCGCGTTGCGGCTGTAATCGGAGAAGGTCAGGAACGTGCCGCCGAACGCCTTGTAGCCACCGTGCAGCGCGATGCCGTTGATGGCAGCGCTCATGCCGAATTCGCGCACACCGTAGTTGATATGGTTGCCCCACTCGATGCCGTGCTCGCCGGCGCGCACCGGCTTGCTGGCCTTCCAGTTCGTGAGATTCGAGCCCGTCAGATCGGCCGAGCCGCCCAGCAACTCGGGCAGCACGGCAGCCAGGCTCTCGATCGCCTGCTGCGACGCTTTGCGCGTGGCAACCGTCTCGGCGCGCTCGTTCGCGCCGGCGATGATCGCCTGCGCTTTAGCGGCCCAGTCGGCCGGCAGCTTGCCGCTCGCGCGGCGTTCGAACTCGGCCGCTTCCTGCGGATACTTCGCGCGGTATTGCGCGAAGGCGTCGTTCCATTGCGCCTCGCGTTCAGCACCCGCCGCCTTCGCGTCCCAGGCCGCATAGACCTCTTGCGGGATCACGAACGGCTCCCACTTCCAGCCGATCGCCTCGCGCGTGGCGGCGATTTCCTTGTCGCCGAGCGGCGCGCCGTGCGCATCGTGGCCGCCCGCCTTCGTGGGCGCGCCCTTGCCGATGACCGTCTTGCAGCAGATGAGCGTCGGCTTGTTCGCGCGCTTGGCCTCGGCAATCGCCGCGTCGAGCGCCTCGACGTCATGCCCGTCGACATGACGGATGACGTTCCAGCCGTACGCCTCGAAACGCTTCGGGGTGTCGTCGCCGAACCAGTATTCGACGTGGCCGTCGATCGAGATGCCGTTGTCGTCGTACAGCGCGATCAGCTTGTTCAGCTTGAGCGTACCCGCGAGCGAGCAGGCCTCGTGAGAGATGCCTTCCATCAGGCATCCGTCGCCAAGGAACACGTACGTGTGGTGATCGACGATCTTGGCATCGGCCTTGTTGAATTCGGCCGCGAGCAGCGACTCGGCGAGCGCCATGCCGACGGCGTTCGCCAGACCTTGGCCGAGCGGGCCTGTTGTCGTCTCGACGCCCGGCGTGATGCCGTATTCGGGGTGGCCCGGCGTTTTCGAGTGCAGCTGGCGGAAGTTCTTCAGCTCGGCGAGCGGCAGATCGTAGCCCGTCAGATGCAGCAGCGAATAAAGCAGCATCGAGCCATGGCCGTTCGACAGCACGAAGCGGTCACGGTCGGCCCAGTGCGGGTGGGCGGGGTTGTGCTTCAAATGGCGCGACCACAGGGCGACGGCGATTTCAGCCATGCCCATGGGCATGCCGGGGTGGCCTGAGTTCGCTTGTTGCACGGCGTCCATCGCGAGCGCGCGGATCGCGTTCGCCATCAGAGCGGTGGTAGCGGGAGACGAGGTCGTCATGGTGAGTCCGGAGAACGAGTCGAGAAAGCGTGGCGCGCAATGGACCGCTGCTCGTGTTCGACCGCCGCCCGCGCGGGCGGGGCACCCGCTGCGGCGCGAAGCGGGAGGAGCAAGCGGACAGGCTGCAAAGCATGACATTCTAGCAGATGGCGCCCCGCTCTTTTGCCGGCCGATGCCGGGCGAATCGACGAAGAACGCCCCCGCGCCGCGGTTCTATAATTCCGGCATCGAGACCCGCTTGCCCATCGCCCCGCCTGCCGTGTCCTCCCGCCGCGATCCGCCGCTTCTTTTCCAGCCTGCGCCAGGCGCCGTCTATGGCTTTCCCGGCGCGCGACGCGTCGCGCATGTCGACTCGCCGCATCAGCGCATCGAAGTGTGGGACACGCCGCAACTGGGCCGGCTCTTTACGCTCGATGGGCGGCCGATGACCGCTGTCGGCGACGAATTCATCTACCACGAGTGCATGGTGCATCCGGCGGCACTCGCCCATCCGGACCCGCGCAAGGCGCTCGTGCTCGGCGGCGGCGACGGCGGCGCGGCGCGGCAGTTGCTCGCGCATCCGAGCGTCGAGCGGATCGTCGTGGCGGAACTCGATGCGGCCGTTGTCAGCATGGCGCGAGCCTATCTGCAGGAGGTCCACCGAGGGGCGCTCGAGGATGCGCGCGTGCACCTCGTCATCGGCGACGCGGCCGCATTCGTCACGACGACGACCGAACGCTTCGACCTCGTCGTATTCGACCTGACGCCGCCCGACTCTCCCGCCGCCGCGCTCTACACCCCGGCCTTCTACGCGCACCTCAAGAAGGTGCTGGCGCCGCGCGCGATGCTGTCGATGCACCTGGGCTCCGCGCAGTTCCATCTCGAGCGGGCCGCTGCGCTCGTCGAGGGCCTGCGCGCGCGCTTCGCCATGGTCGACGTCATGTCCGCGTTCGTGCCGCTGTACGGTTCGCTGTGGCTCATGGCGCTCGCGAGCGACACGCTCGAAGCCGCGTCGCTGTTCAAACACGACATCGAAGAGCGGTTGGCGGCGCGCGGGATCGACACGTTGCGCTACTATGACGCCGCGCTGCACCCGGCGTTGTTCGCGCTGCCGCGCAACGTCCGCGCCGGCTTGCGCTAGCGCCGGATGGCACGCATGCCGCCGGCGCTTTGACCGCCCGTCGCCGCTCATCGCTCATCGCTCACCGATTCTCGAACGCCGCTTTATGCCTCGCTTTTTCGTCGACTCAAACCTCGCGCCCGGCGATGTCGTCGCCCTGCCCGACGAAGTCGCCCGCCATGTCCAAGTCCTGCGTCTGGCCGCCGGCGATTCCCTGACGCTCTTCAACGGCCAGGGCGGCCAATACGAGGCGAGGCTCGTCGAACTCGGGCGCCGCAGCGCGCTAGCCGAAATCGGCGCGTTCATGCAAGTGGAAGCCGAGCCGCCGTATCGGATCACGCTCGCCCAAGGGGTCGCGGGCGGCGACAAAATGGATTGGCTGATCGAAAAGGCCGTCGAGCTGGGCGTATCGCGCATTGCGCCGCTCGTCACGTCCCGTGGTGTCGTGCGGCTCTCGGCCGAACGCGCGAGCCGTCGCCAGGCTCACTGGCAAGGCATCGTGCGTGCTGCCTGCGAGCAATGCGGACGCAACCGAATTCCGGAGATCGAACCCGCGTCCGAATGGTCGAAGTGGCTGCAGGCACTGCCCCCGTGCGCCCAGGCCGGCTCATTGAGGCTGATGTTGTCGCCGCGCGCGAATATGACTTTCGCTTCGCTGCCCGAGGCGCCGCCGAGCGCCGATGTCACGCTGCTGATCGGCCCGGAGGGAGGGCTCTCGCCCGACGAAGAGAACGCGGCCGCCGAGCGCGGGTTCACGGCGCTGTCGCTCGGGCCGCGCGTGCTGCGCACGGAAACAGCCGGGATGGCAGCCTTGGCCGCGCTCGCGGCGCGCTGGGGCGGGTGGTGAAGCGGCGTGCGACGGCCCTAGCCGCATGTCACCGGCTGTCAACGGCTGTCACGGGCTATCGCCGGCATCCGATAAAAACGAAGGCCCGCGAAGGCGGGCCCGATGAGCGGAACGGAAGAAACGGAAACCCGCGGCGCACCGCAGGCGCCGCCCGATCAAGCAAACGAATAGAAGACGCGGAACGCGACTTTGCGTTCGGCCCAGAATTCGGCGGCTTCGCGGAATACGTCAAGCAGCGTCTCGCGGCCTTCCTTGTCGAACTTCTGGGCGATGGGCAAACCTTCGAGAACGATCACGAAGCCAGGCTGCGCGCCGGCCTTGTGCACGAGATCGGTCAGGCAATCGTAGAGCGCGTCGTAGTTCTTGCCGAAGTGCTTCGGAAACAGGAACGACGTGGCGATCGTCTCCAGCACTTCCTGTTTGGTGGCCGCCTGCCCGCAATACGCGTACAGGAAGTGCTGCTCGAGCCGCTGCGCCTCGTTGGCGAGATCCTGCACGCGAAACGCCCGGATCGATTGGACGATGTTCGGCCGCACAGTCGCGAAAAGGCTCATAGGCTCCTCGCTCGGTGAATGCGGGGATGAGGTCGCGTCGCCGTCGACGCTCTGACTGCGCTCGGCCATGCGCAATTGCATGACGCGCTGAAAAAGATTGCCGTCGCCGGCCGCGAACAGATCCGTCGCGACTGCGGTGTCGTGCGCGTAGATGTTGTCGCTCATGCCGTTCATCCCAGTGTCATTCAACAATGCGTTTAAAACTGTTGTAGTGGTCGTCTGAATAGAAACAATTGTCGATCCGCCTGAGCGGGCCACCGCAAACGATGCGGCGCGCGCCGCGGTTTCTGGCTCGCGGCGTCGGGACCGTGTACTCATGGTAATAGCCGCGCCGGTGCGGCGGCAGCAATCGCTCGAAATTGCCGAAGACCACGCCGTCCTTAGCGTACGGATAAGGCCCGCCGGCTGCGATCGACTTCAACGTGGCCACCGCCTCGGGCGGCAACTGCGCCGGCTCGATCGTGCCCGAAACACTTGCCGGCGCACGCGATGCTTCTCGCGCCCAAGCCACGGATGCAACCGGGCCGCCCCCAAAGCCGATACCGGACCAGCCGGCTGCGGCCAATAGAGTGGCGAGCGTACCCTGGCGAAGCCACTTACCCGCTCGTTCGCGTGTTCCCGCGCGTGTCATCGGCCAAATATCCTGCTGCTCGATCGAAGTGAACGAACCACGAAAGTCGTAAGGGTATCGCTAACGGCCCCCGGAATCAATCTTTGTATGGAAAATGAAAGGCTTAGCTTCATTTCCTAGTGTTTCCATTGACTTTCGGTGACTTCCGTTAGTCCTATTTATCTCGGTTGAAAGTGAAATTTATCCTACGAAAGATAAACTTCGATTCGACGGTGCCCGATGCGGCGAGTCTTTGCCTCCTCGCCGCCGCTTCGAGCAGTCGGAAATCGTCGTTTCACGCACTTAGGGGCGGCAGCCTCTCTTTTCGCCCCCGGCGTGCCCGCAACGGGCACGCCGTTTTTTCTTCTTCTAATTGGCTGCGGGCACCCCGGCGTGAGTTGGCGCCTTAGCGCGAAGCCGCGCTTACATCGGCCACGAGCAGGGCCGCCATGTTGACGATGCGGCGCACGGTTGCCGATTCGGTCAACACGTGCACGGGCTTGGCGGCGCCGAGCAAGATCGGCCCGATCGCGATGTTGTTGCCCGCCGCTGTCTTGAGCAGGTTGTAAGCGATGTTCGCGGCGTCGATGTTCGGCAGCACGAGCAGATTGGCCTCGCCCTCGAGCGTCGATTCCGGCAGCACTTCCCGGCGCAGCGCGGGATCGAGTGCGACGTCACCATGCATTTCGCCGTCCACCTGTAGTTGCGGCGCGCGCTCCTTCAGGATCGCGAGCGTGTCGCGCATCTTTTGCGCCGACGGGGCGTTGCTCGTGCCGAAATTCGAGTGCGAGACGAGCGCGATCTTCGGCTCGATGCCGAAGCGGCGCACCTCTTCGGCGGCCATGATCGTGATTTCGGCCAGCTCGGCCGGCGTCGGATCGACGTTC
Source organism: Trinickia sp. (assembly GCA_051961035.1). Lineage (GTDB taxonomy): Bacteria > Pseudomonadota > Gammaproteobacteria > Burkholderiales > Burkholderiaceae > Trinickia. The sequence goes on from JBQCDS010000314.1 coordinate 7,197, forward strand.
ACGTGCGTATCGACGAGGAAGATTTGGCGGCCCGGCAGCACGAGGCCGTTCATTGCGCCGAACACCGTGCAGCCCTCGCGCTTGCCGATCACCTGATTGATGAAGTGCAGGTGACGGTGCGGCGTCGAAATGGTGCCGCAAATCATGCCGTCGGCCTCGCCCTTGTCGACGAGCATCGAGCCGATCAGCGTCGTGCGCCGGCGCATCTCCACCTTCGCCAACTGCTGGCTGATGCCCTTGCGCGCCATGAGGTGGTAGTACTCCTGCCAAAACTCGCGATAGCGCTCGTCGTGCTCGGTGTTGACGACCGTAAAATCCACGCCCGGCGTAAGGCGCAAGCCATACCGTTCGATGCGGTGCTCGATCACGGCGGGACGGCCGATCAAAATCGGCGTGGCGAGCTTTTCGTCGACGACGATCTGCACGGCGCGCAGCACGCGCTCTTCCTCGCCTTCGGCGAAGACGATCCGCTTCTTGCCCGCCTCGACGCTGCGCGCCTGCTGGAAGATCGGCTTCATCGTGGTACCGCTGTGATAGACGAACTGCTGCAGGTGCTGCTTATAGGCTTCCATGTCCTCGATCGGCCGCGTCGCGACGCCCGAATCCATCGCGGCTTGCGCGACCGCCGGCGCGATCTTGACGATCAGGCGCGGATCGAACGGCTTCGGAATCAAGTAAGCAGGCCCAAACGACAAGTCCTGAATGCCGTACGCCGTCGCGACGATGTCGCTTTGCTCCTGACGCGCCAGTTCGGCGATCGCGTTGACCGCCGCGATTTCCATCTCACGCGTGACCGTCGTCGCGCCGGCATCGAGCGCGCCGCGGAAGATGAACGGGAAGCACAGAACGTTATTGACCTGATTCGGGTAATCGGTGCGGCCCGTGGCCAGGACGGCGTCGGGGCGCACTTCGAGCGCGAGCTCGGGCAGGATCTCGGGGGTCGGATTGGCGAGCGCGAGGATGAGCGGCTTGGCGCCCATCGTCTTCACCATCTCGGGCTTGAGCACGCCACCCGCCGACAAGCCAAGGAAAATATCCGCGCCTTCCATCACCTCGGCCAGGGTGCGCGCCGACGTTTCGCGTGCGAAACGCTCCTTGTCCGGATCCATCAACTCCGTACGGCCCTTGTAGACGACGCCGGCCAAATCGGTCACGAGGATGTTCTCGAGCGGCAAGCCCAAGTCGACGAGCAGATCCAGACACGCCAGTGCTGCCGCACCCGCACCCGATGCCACCAGCTTGACCTTCGCGATGTCCTTGCCCACGACCTTCAACCCGTTCGTCACGGCCGCGGCGACCACGATGGCCGTGCCATGTTGATCGTCGTGGAAGACGGGGATCTTCATCCGCTTGCGGCATTCGCGCTCGACGATGAAGCAATCGGGCGCTTTGATATCTTCGAGGTTGATACCGCCGAACGTCGGTTCGAGCGCGGCAATCACATCGACGAGCTTATGTGGATCGGATTCGTTCAGTTCGATATCGAAGACGTCGATGCCGGCGAACTTCTTGAACAGCACGGCCTTGCCTTCCATCACGGGCTTCGAGGCGAGCGGGCCGATATTGCCGAG
>JBQCDS010000315.1:0-6791 GCA_051961035.1 Trinickia sp.
AGCGTACCTGAGCAATACCCCGACTGGAGCCTGATGGCTAGCTGGGTCGCCGTCGTCGAGGCCGGCTCGATCTCCGACGCCGCCGATAGGCTTGCGATATCGCAGGCTGGTGTCTCACAACGTATTAAGGCGCTCGAAACGCTACTCGATACGACGTTGCTCGATCGCACGACGCGTCCAGCTCGTCCTACGGCCGCGGGGCAACGCTTGTTCGAGCACGCCACCGTGCTGCTCACCGGGGCCGACGAGATGGTGGAAAGCGTACGCAACGTCACTCGGGCGAAGCGCGTGGTGGTGCGACTCGGCTGTGTGGACTCGTTCGCGGCGACGATCGGTCCGATCATCATCAAGGCGCTCTCCGGCACATCGCATCAAATTCGCTTGTGGTCCGGCATCACGCCCACCCTCGATGCGCAGTTCGAGGCGCGCCAACTCGATATGGCGGTGACCACCAACGGCATTTCTCAAGTGCCTGGCATCCGCCGGCAGAAGCTCTTTTCCGAGCCGTACTTCGTCGTCCTGCCTGCAAGCTTCGAGGTGGACCGATTCACAACGCTTGCCGATCTGAGCCGCAACCTCCAATTCATCCGCTATAGCGCGCGCTCCGTGATCGGGCAGCACATCGATGCCTATCTCGCCTCGAACTCGGAACACATCGAGCGCACCTGTGAGTTCGACGCGACCGATCCCATGCTGAGTCTGGTTGCGGCGGGGCTAGGCTTTGCGGTCACGACGCCGTTGTGTCTATGGCAGTCCAGACACTACGTGCCGGATGTACGCGTAGTTCCTCTTTCATCGTTCTCCCGACATGGGCGGCCCTATCAAGGGCTGAGTCGGTCGTTCTTCCTGGCGTTTCGAGAAAACGAACTGGGCCACCTGCCCGCCGACATGTATGAGCTGCTGCGGCAGTCTTTCGAGCGACAGGTATCGCGCGACATCGCCAAGGCGCTCTCGCTCAAGCAGGAACAGATCTGCCTGCCCGACGAAGCCTAGCCGGTCGCCATGCGGTTCGTGATGTATTGCATAACCAACGTCAATGTTCCGTACCGTGGTTTTTCGCCGGCATAGATTTCCGTTACATGTCATCGACGAGAGAGCGCGAAGGGGATTTTCGACACGCGTCTTCCATAACGAAGAGGCATGCGAACGTGAAATGTGCGCGAGCGCGTTGAACGTTCGAATCGGTGTGCTGGCACTTGCCCAGCCATTCTTCGGAATGGTGACGAAGCGGGAAACGCTGCACAGCATGAGGGTGGAGACATCGGAAAATCACTTGGCGAGGCTTTAAATGCGCAGCTCTTGGAAGATATCGGCGCTGGTTGTGATGAGCATGGGGATGGCAACCGTGCAAGCGACCGCATCCGAACTTGTTTTCGCGTCGTGGGGTGGGTCGTATCAGGATGCACAAAACGTGACCGCGATCAAACCGTTCGCGTCCAAATCGGGTCTTCAGGTCAAGATGGATACCTACAACGGCGGCATCGCCCAGATCCGCAGCCAGGTAGAGACGAACAATGTCACGTGGGACGTCGTCGATATGCAGCTGGCCGATGCGACGCGTGCCTGCGACGAGGGCCTGCTCGAGAAGCTCGATCCGGCAACGCTGGGCGCCGCGGCTAAATCCGATTTCGCGCAAGGCGGCATTTCGGATTGCATGGTAGGTAACGTCGCCTGGTCTACGGTAATCACGTACAACAAGAACGCGTTCAAGGGCGCCGAGCCGACCAAGATCGCCGATTTCTTCGATCTCAAGAAATTCCCGGGCAAGCGTGCGTTGCGCAAGTCTCCGGAAGGCGCGCTTGAATGGGCGCTGCTGGCGGACGGTGTCGCGCCGGCGGATGTCTACAAGACGCTCTCGACCCCCGCGGGTGTGAACCGCGCATTCAAGAAGCTCGATACGATCAAGTCGTCGATCGTATGGTGGGAAACCGGCGCACAGCCGCCCCAGTTGCTCGCGGACGGCGAAGTAACGATGTCGAGTGCTTATTGCAACCGCATCTATACGGCGATCATGCAGGACAAGAAGCCGTTCGGCTTCCTCTGGGATGGCGAGGTCAAGAATATCGAAGGCTACGCGATCGTGAAGGGTTCCAAGAACGCGAAGGCGGCACAGGATTTCGTCCGCTTTGCGACATCGAGCGAATCCCTCGCGAAGCTGGCATCGGCAACGGCCCTTGGGCCGATGCGCGAGTCGTCGTTGGCTCAGGTCGATAAGAAGGTCGCCCCTTACCTTCCGACCGCACCGCAAAACCAAAAGGACGCAATCACGTCCGACGTGGCATTCTGGGCGGACCACTCCGACGATCTGAACCAGAAGTTCGCGGTGTGGCTGGGACAGAAATAAGCGGCGGAAGCTGATATCGCTTATTTGAGCCGTCGCGGATCCGGGTGTTTCCTTGATACCCGACTCCGCCACGGCTTCCTTTGTTTCCTATTTGCCCGCACCTCGTTCCTTGACCGCAAGGCAGTTGCGGCTCGACAGTTAGGCGAGGCTTTTGGGTGCGCCGTGGTTCGCAAGATAGGCGGGGGACGCGGCCAGAATCCGATGATTAGACATCAGCGGTTTCGCAATCAAATGAGGCGCGATCTCGTCGCCGACTCGGACGTCCAGGTCGAAACCTTCCGTCACGATGTCGACTAGCCGGTCGAAGACCTCGAACCGGATCATAAGATCGGGATACTCAGCCGCGAGCCTCGCAAGCGCCGGTGCACTCTATTTCTTCCGAAACCAAAGCTGCGGCAGATTCGCTCGCGTCCGCGAGGCTCCCGCCGCCGTTGAGATACCTTTTCGAACAAATCATCGAGGTTTTCCAGAATGACTTGTGCGTGAGCGTAAATGCGCTCGCCGTCTTCAGTGATCACGTCCCGTCACGTGCATTGGGCCTATGCGCGAACTGCGCATTAAGCACAGGGGTATCCCGAGAATCGCACCCACCAGAAAGGTCGAAATGGTTAAAGCCACCGTCCACGGAGCGCCCACGAGGATCGGCAAGATCAAGGAGCCATTCAACGGTCCCTCACTGCACTCAAGAACCGTTGAGCACGCTCCGTTTGCGGGCGCCGCATGACCTCCTTGCTTGGCCTTGCTCGAGGATGCGTCCGTCAGCCATCAGGATGACGCGATTGGAAACGTCTTCAGCGAAGTGCATTTCATGCGTAACCACGATCATCGTCATGCCGGACTGCGCTAGCTCTTTCATGACTGCCAAAACCTCGAGCCCAAGTTCTGGGTCGAGCGCCGACGTCGGCTCATCGAAGAGCATGATCTCAGGTTCCAATGCGAGAGCCCGAGCAATTGCAATGCGTTGTTGCTGTCCGCCCGAGCAACGGACGGGATATTGCTGCGCCTTGCTTTCGAGCCCGACGCGTGCCAGGAGCTCCATCGCCAAATTTTTTGGTTTACCCGCAGCGAATGGGAAGAGAAATGCCGAGGGATGGAGCGCGTCGGCTGATGTGCTTCATGCGAACGACGCCAAAAGCTCCCAACGGTGAAGCCGTTAGCGCCGACGGGTAGCGGCTGTCGTCTTAAGCTCTACATCAGGTTCTTTGATGTTGGAGCGACTTTCGCCCTTGCATACGCAATATGGACGTAGATCGGGTCGTCCAATGATTCGGGCCATGCGGGCGCATGGTTCGATCGGCAGGGATAGGTTCCGTCACTTGGCCGCAAGGCGTTGATTGCGCTGTGCCGCCTGCGTTTTCGACCGTGGAGTACTTCATGAATATTCGGCGCCCTTCGGGGCCGGAAGCTGCTGCCGGAAAGTTTCCGACGTATCACGATGGTTCCGGCTGGAACGCCATGTTACCGGTGCGGGCGAGGGGCGGTTCAACGCAAGTTCGGCGATTCGAAACGATCGTGATCGGCGGCGGATATACCGGTCTGGCGGCGGCACGTCGTATCGCTGAACTGTGTCCGGAAGAACAGGTCTTGGTGTTGGAAGCGTCGGCGATTGGAGAGGGCTCTTCCGCTCGCAATTCGGGCTTCATCATCAACTTGCCGCACAACACGAAAATGGGAGGGCACACCAGCCCCGTGGAAGTCGCACGTAAGCAGATTCGGCTCTATGAAGCCGGCTTGAAATGGCTCGAGCAACTCGTTCGCGAGCACGGGATCGACTGCGGCTGGAATCCGGCCGGGAAGTTCCATGCGGCTGCCGGCGATTCGGGCGTCGAGAGCCTTCGCGCCTCGCTCGCTCAATATCGAGAGTGGGGCGTCAGCTACGAGGAATTCGATCGCGATGCGCTGCGACAGAAACTTGGAACGACCTACTACCGATATGGCTATCACTCGCCCAACAATGTATTCGTTCAGCCAGCCGCGTTGATTCGGGGTTTGGCTGATTCCTTGCCGGCGAATGTGGTCCTGCTGGAGGGCGAGCCGGTTGTTTCGCTTAGCGAATCGTCACCATTTCAGATCGCCACCACGCAGGCACGATACGTTGCCGATCGGGTCGTGCTGGCCAATAATGGGTTCGCTAAAGAGTTGGGCATCCTGCGCGACAGACTCATCACGATCTTCACCTACGCCGCATTGACTCCAGAGCTGCCCGAGGCCGAATTGAAAAAGCTTGGCGATGCGCCGGAGTGGGGAGTCATTCCCGCGAATCGCCTGGGGACGACACTACGGCGCGTACAGGGCGGCCGGTTCATGGTGCGCAGTGCGTACTCGTACGAACGAGAGCAGTCGCCGGCCGATACGCTGGCTCAATTGACAGACAGCTACCGGCGCCGCTATCCGAATATGAAGTCCCACCGATTCGAGTACGTGTGGGGCGGCACAACAGCGTTGACTCGAAATGGCGCGACGTACTTCGGCGAATTGCGTCCCGGTTTATTCGCATCGGTGGGGTGCAATGGAGCCGGCGTGCTGAAGGGCAGCACCTACGGGAAGCTGTTGGGCGAGATGGCCTTGAGCTCGCAGTCTTCGTATTTGTCGGATGCGCTGAGCCTGGAGGGGCCTAGCTGGTTGCCTCCGGAACCGTTTCGCCGGATCGGCGTTGTTTCCGCCATCAAGTACCAGGCGGCGCTCGCCGGTCCGGAGCGGTGATCGTTGTGTTCTTTATCTTATCGAGGGAAATCGAGGATGCCGGAAATCAAGCGTAGTCACGTAGGGAAACGCCTGTCGGAAGTCGCCGTGCACCAAGGCACAGTCTATCTGGCTGGACAGGTAGCCAGCGATGTTTCCCAAGACATGGCGGGACAGACTCGGCAGGTCCTGACTGCTGTCGATTCGCTGCTCATGCAACACGGATCGGACAAGTCTCGCATTCTTTCCTGTCAGATTTTCCTTTCGGACATGTCGCAGGTTGCAGCAATGAATGAAGTGTGGGATGCGTGGGTGGTACCCGGACATACTCCGCCCCGCGCAACTGTGGGTGCGGTGTTGGCCTCGCCTGAGAAGCTCATCGAAGTGGTCATTGTCGCTTCGGTGGCTTGAACGCGCTGCCATGGATTGTGTATCGAATCGGCCGGTGGCGGCTCCAGGCTGATTTGTCTTTTACCTGAGGTCAAAAATGAACAATATTCGCCGGAAAGTGCTCGCAACTACAGTCACGGCGATCGCGCTATCGAGCGCGTGCGGGTATTCGTATGCGGAGCAGGTGGTCAAGATCGGCGTGTCGAGTCCGCTTACGGGGATCAATGCATCGAACGGCAAGGACATTGAGAACGGGGTGCGACTCGCTGTGGAAGAAGCGAATGCACAACACATCAAGCTGGCCGGCCAAGAGGTTCGGTTCGAGGTTGATTCGGTGGATGACCAATCCGATCCGCGCATCGGCGTCCAGGTCGCACAGAAGCTCGTGGACGATGGCGTAGCCGCTGTCGTCGGGTACTATAACTCTGGTGTGGCGCTTCCGTCCGCACCGATTTTCGCAAAGGCCGGTATTCCGCTGATCGACCCGGCCGCGACGAATCCGGCCATCACGCGGCAGGGATACAAAACCGTATTCCGCATCATCGCAACCGATGTTCAAAACTCCGGCAATGCCGGCAAGTACGCGGTGACGGTCATGAAGGCGAAGCACATTGCTGTCATGGATGATCGCACCGCGTTCGGCCAAGGGGCTGTCGAGGAATTCAAGAGGGCGGTGAGCGCTGCAGGCGGCAAGATCGACGCCGCCGAATACACCAACGACAAGGCGGTGGAATTCAACGCCCAGCTCACGAACATCAAAGCCGCGGATGCCGACGTTCTGTACTACGGCGGCGGCGACAATCAGGCGGCGCTCATCGTGAAGCGGATGCGGCAGCTCGGCATGCATACGCAATTCATCGGAAGCGGCGGTATTGCCGACAGCATTTTCCTCAATGTCGCCGGCCCAGCCGCCGAAGGTGCGATGGCTTGGGAATACGGCCGTCCTATCGACTCGCTACCGCGGGGCAAAGCGTTCCAGGCAAAATACAAGAAGCGGTTCGGTATCGACATCCTGACCTACTCGCCGTTTGCGTATGACTGCGCATGGGTCGCCATCGACGCAATGAAGCAAGCCAAGTCTGCGAACCCCGCGGAGTTTTTGCCGGCGCTTCGTGCAACGCACTACGAAGGCATCACCGGGAAGATCGCGTTCGATCAGAACGGAGACCTCAAGGATCCCAGCTCGACGCTTTATCAAGTGAAGGGTGGGCGCTGGACGCCGGTGACGACGATCGGGGCCGAGTAAGCGTCGGCGTTGCGGTGTGCAGGACTCTATCGGAGCCTTGCATTGGGCTTGTCGCGGATCTGGCGCCATGGATAGCCGCCAGTTCGGGACACATCGATACGCTGAAACGCTCTTGATGAATAAAAAATG
>JBQCDS010000316.1:0-4263 GCA_051961035.1 Trinickia sp.
GGCGGCGCCGGCGTGGGCGATATCAATGAATCCTTCGCAGTTCCTCCCTTACCGATTCGATCAGCGCCACCATCCATTGCATATGCGCGGCCAGTGTCATTCCATTGAGTTCATGACAGCGCATCGCCTTGAGCAGCAGCAGATTGCCCTCGCTATCGCGCCCGAAAGCGCCCGCCCCCGCGAGCGTATTGGCAAGATTGATTTCGAACAGGAATTCGAGTGCGTGCGGCGATTGAGTTTCAGCGCCGTAAAGTTGTGCCGCGAGCACGATATCGTTGTCGTGCATGTCCTGCGGCTCACCTAGCGAGATCACGGAAACGGCGACGCCGCGTAAATCGACTGTGCGCCTGGCGACGGAATGCTCGGCCACCGGCCCCGAGAACCCAAGGCACTCGATCCCCTCGCGCAGCAGTCGTTCAAAGTCCTCGTGCGTAGAGATGAAACCGTTTCCATCGGACTCAGGTTTTATCATTTTTTCCCCGTTCATTCGTTATTTCGGCCCCGGCATCAGCCCTTTGGCTTCCGCCCGAAAAGCCGTGAGTGCGATTTGCCCGCGCACCTGATCGACAAAAACCGCCGCCAGCAGCGCCAGCATCAATACGGTCACCAATCCCTTCACGGGCCGCTCGAGCGATTGCATGTCGATCTTTTGAGAAGCTTTTCCGGCGATGCCGAAGCCGATATCGATGAGCACGAGCGCCAACATCACCGGGCCGGCTAACTTCGCCGTCATTTGCATCAACGTGTCGGCACGTCCGATGGCGAACGATTCGAGTATCGCGGACGGAATCGGCGTGACGCTGGCGAGCGGCCACCAGCGATACGATTCATAGACGGCGCCAAGCAAAAACGTCATGCCGCCCAGCAGCCAGAACGCGGCAACCGCGAATTGCGAGAGCAAGGTCGACGTGAGGCTGACTTGCTCGCCGTTCGGGTTCGACATCTGCACGTTGTTGTAGCCGGTCAGATCGTCGATATACGTGCCCGCGCTTTCCGCCGCCCAAAAGACGAGCGATGCGGCATAGCCCAGCGCGAGGCCGATGATCGACTCTTTGAGGATCACGATAATCAAAAATCCGCCGTGCAATTCCGGCATCATTGCCTGCTGACCGTAAGCGATCATCGAACTCCAAATCAAGCTGATGCCGTTTCTCACCGTGCCTTGCACCAGCTGCTTCGACGTCGGGGGAAAGATCGTCATAAGCACGCCGAGACGAATGCTCGATATAGTGAGCAAAATCGCATACTGGCTGACAATCGCCGATAGATGCGTCAATTGAAGCAGAAATGGACTCATTCGGTGGCGCTCCCCACTTGCACGCGGCGATTCTCCTGTGCTTCCTCGTCCTGAATCTCATCCGCAGTGCGCGCCGCCTCGCGTTGCATGGCCTCGATGCGTTCCTCGAAGGCGTCGATCCGAGTCCGATTAATCCGAATTTCGCTCGTCGTCGCCGCAATTTCGGACGTCTTGCGCTCCACCGCCGAGCGGGCGCGCAGCCACTGCGCCTCATATTCACGACAACGTTCCTTGAGGACATCGTGCCACCGGACAATTTCTTGGTAGTCGCGTGGGGCGACCCGCTCGGCGCCTTCGGCCATGAGTTTGAGCCGTTGCGCCTGTGCGCTGAGCTTGCCCTGTCCCGCCTCGAACTCGTCCCGCTCCCTTTGCTCGGCCATCCGAAGATCGGCATGCTCGGCGCGCTGGCCGGCGAGCCTAACGTTCAGCTTTTCGTCGAGCCGGCGGCGCCGCTCGAGTACGACCCGCAACGCGGCGCTACGCCGATCTGTCATTGATGCTCACTCCCTTTCGCAAATCGCGAATGGACGATGCTCTCCAGCATCGCGAGCGTAACGTCGCCATCGACGAACTCGTCGGTGCGTTGACAGAGGAAGTCGTGAATCGCATCGTGCTTGTCGATTGCCTCATCCGCGAGCGCATTGCTGCCCCGCTGATACTCGCCGATCTGCAATAGCATCTCCACCTCCTTGTACTGGGCCATCAGACGGCGCACATGACCGGCCAGGTCCCGATGCTCCGGCGTGGTGATCTGCGGCATCACGCGCGAGAGACTTTCAAGGACGTCTATGGCGGGATAGCGATTGCGCGCGGCGATGTCACGAGAGAGGATCATATGACCGTCGAGAATGCCTCGCACTTCCTCGGCGACGGGGTCATTCCCGCTCTCGTCCTCGGCAAGCACGGTGTACAGCGCTGTAATGGAGCCGCGCTCGGACAGCCCCGTTCGCTCTAACAGACGCGGCAGTTCCGCGAAGATCGAAGGCGGAAATCCCCGCCGCGTAGGCGGCTCGCCCATGGCCAGGCCAATCTCTCGCTGGGCCCGCGCGAAGCGCGTGAGCGAATCCATCATGAGCAGCACCCGCAAGCCCCGATCGCGAAAATATTCGGCAATCGCCGTCGCCGCGTACGCGGCTTTGGCGCGCTCGATCGCCGAACGATCCGACGTCGCGCAGACCACCACTGAACGCGAGATGCCCTGCGGCCCGAGGATCTGCTCGACGAACTCCCGCACCTCGCGCCCGCGCTCGCCGATCAGCGCTATCACGTTGACGTCGCACTGCGCGCCGCGTGCGAACATTCCCATCAACGTGCTCTTGCCGACGCCGGCCGGCGCGAAGATTCCCATGCGCTGCCCTTCGCCGAGCGTCATCATGCCGTCAACGACGCGCACACCGGTAAGCATCGGTTCGGAAAGTAACGGGCGGCTCATTGGATTGGGGGGATCCGCGAAGATCGGCCGGTGCGCATCGCACTCAATGGCGCCGCAGCCGTCGAGCGGCTCACCAAGGCTGTCCACCACACGGCCGAGCAATGCTTCGCCGACAGGGATTGCGAGCGGACGACGCAGACCGACGACAACCGTATTGCGCGAGACTTCCGCGAGCCTACCGAACGGAGAAAGCATGGCGTAGTCGCGCGAGAAACCCACCACTTCCGCGTATTGGAGCAATTGGCCGACAGGCGACCTCAATTCGCATAGTTCTCCCAACGTCGCATCGAGCCCCGTGACGCGCACTAGTGTTCCTAACACCTCCTGAACCTTGCCGCACGTGACGGTGCGAGGGGGCTGCTGCCATGCGGTCTCGATTTCGGCGACGAAGCGAGTGAGATCCTCGTGCGCGAGCGCGATTAGATCAGTTTGGCGCGATGACATCGTCCATTCCTTCATGCTGTGCGATCGCACTGCTCGGCTGGTCGCATGCTGCCGCCAAGGACGGTGCTCCGTGAACCGGCATGCTTCGCACGATGTCGTCGAGCGTTGCGCGCATCGCACTCAGTTGCGTCGAGAGACTCGCGTCCAGCGAGCCCAGATCCGACTCGCATAAGCATGCGCCTGGAGCCAGCGACCGGTCAGGCAAGACCTGTAGCGTGATGGCCCGGCCACACGCGAGCCAATGCGCCGCGCAGGCGTCGAATTCCCGCCGCGCCATGGCGACATCCGCCGGATGGACACGTACAGTCAGCGTGCTGCCCGCGTCGATCAGTTTCTCCATTTGATGCGCAGCCCGCGCAAACAAGCTTCCCCGCTCAAGCGTCCCGGCAACGCGCTCCAGCGCGCAGGCCACGAGTTCTGCAAGCCGCTGTCGCATCCTCATCAAAAGCGCGTGCTGCTCCAAAAAATGCTGGGCGCTTTGCGCGTACCAGTCCGCAGCAGCCCGGCGCAGCCCCTCTTCTTCTCCACGCGCACAGCCCGACGCATACTCTTGCTCGGCCAGAGCGACGAGTGTATCGGCTTGCGCCCGCGCCTCGTCAAGTATGCTTGCGGCCTGATCGCGCGCATCCGCGAGCATCGCGCCGCACTGCCGACGAACTTCAATATATGTCGCGTCGATATCGACAAGCGCAGCGTACGATTCGCGGCGCACGATATCGCCCACGGCCGCAATAGCAGGCTCCGACGAAGTAGTACGTGCAAGATCCGGTTCAAGGGACGCCTTACGCAACCAAAACATCACCGGTTCTCCGAGGTCACCAAGGGGAGGTATTCAAATATCGCTTCGCTGTCATCCGCGGCCGATCGATGTCGTGTCAGCCACGGCGGCACCGCCCCGTCGCGCGGCAGAGCGACGCGCGCGAGCGGCACAGGGCCGCTATTCGGCCATATGCCGTCGCACGCAAAGAGGCAATAGCCTTCCCATTCGAGCGCTTCGTCAGACATCGCTTCAAGCGCCGGTGCATTCTCGATCCATGTGGGGCCGCTAAGCGCGTTTGCACTATCGCGGCGCAGCACTTCGGCCGTCGCA
>JBQCDS010000317.1:0-3374 GCA_051961035.1 Trinickia sp.
CACGAAGTGCTTGGCGCGCCGGAAACGGACCCCCGTATCGGCCAGTTGGGAAGCCCATGCCGCCGCGCCGCCGCCCGCCATCGCAATGTCCGGCGCGTGCCGCGCGATAAGGGCGAACATGCCGGACAACGCTGCGCGCTTCTCAGTCACCAGGCCTCGCAGTTCGTCCTTTATATCCCGACGCTTGCACAGGCAAGCCGCGATCAGGTCATCGCCAATATGAAAGCGTTCTCGGCGAGCAAGCTCAGTCAGCGCCTGGCGTGGCCACCTCGCCGCGAAAAACAGACTAAGTTGCCTGAGATATTCATAGCGATCCCCCCACCGACGATCGGCGCCGCCGCAGGTATCCAGCCAATGCGCGTAGTTGTCGATCAGCTCGCGGCACTGACTGAACCCACGGCGGAAACAGCGCACGATGAGCCCGCGCACCACCTGGCTTTGCGCAATGGCGCTGACGGCCGAGGACATCGGCAACGTGTGCAGCGCGACGTATTGTGAAGTGTCCTCGACAGATGCCCGATATTCGATCAGCGTGGCGATGATCGACTTCCAATCCGGTCCGGCGAAGCGCTCGGCAAAGCCGTCGACTGCGCCGTTCTCGACATACGAGAAATCATATGAGCCGTCGAAGAGGAAACGCGTCGCGGTGACAAACCGGTTGGCGTCCTCGTAACGCCACGGGCTCGCAGCAGGCGCGACGAGACGGACGAACAGTGTCCAGGTGCCCAACGCCCGCTCGCGTCGAACCGTCAACGCAGGAAACATCCATGTGCGGAACCGGTCGAGAAACACCTCGAAGGCAAGGATTCGCGCTATCTCGTCCCCAGGGCAATCAGGCGGCTCGCTCCACTCCACGGTGATTTGCCGGGGCGTGAAGACGTAGCTAGCCTTGTGCGTTCCCATCGGGATCTGGATTTCGAGCAGTTCGCGCTCGAACCGCAGAACCTTCGTCGTTCGGCTACTGAACGTCGAGCAAAAGCGTACGAGCGACTGGATTCGTCTCGGAAACCTCCGCGTGTCCAAGCTCAGCCCCGCCAATGACCACTGGTGCAGCAAGTTGTGCACGACATGCGCGTTCTCGTAGCGGGCGAAAGTATCCGGCGCCGCCGCGATCGACGCGAATTCGGTGCGCCAATTGCGATCCGCTATCGCGAACGATGGCGGCATCTCCTCCGCACTCCACTGATGGAGCCACGCTTCGAAGCAATGAAGCACAGTGCGATCGCGATCCGACATCGACGCGGTGCTGAGCAGTGCAATCCATTCCTGCATCACCACGAGATATCGCCGATAGCTGAAGACATCGTTCGCGTCTGCGGCGCGCGCCAGCATTCCTTTCAGCGAGGCGTCGTAGATCTCGATCAGCGAGCCGTTGATCTGCTCGGCAACATCGCTCAGCCCGGCTTCACGCAGCGCATTTCGGAGGCCCGCGTAGGCATCGCTCAACAGTTGCGCAAGCTGCGCAACCGCGTCCGACGCATAGGCTACGCCCCGGAACGACGCCACTGCCTGCCGGAACGCCTCCATCGGCCCGAGGGCCGCGGGACGATCGAGTACTCGCTGCGTCAGTCTCACAGCACTCGCGATCGGTAGACCGAGCGAATGAATGCACGCCATCGATTCCGCAGACAAGCCTTTTTCAAACGCAGAGGCCAACAGATGCAGGTAGGAAACCATCTCATCGGTCTCATAGACCGGCAGCCGCTCGCATTCGGCGCTGACGAGCGAAACGGAGCTCAGCACCAGCACCGCATCGTCTCGCCGCTCAGCCGCCAGCCTTCCGGCCGCCGAGTGCAGCAATACGGACAGCGTTTCCCGCGGCACCCACGATGTAGACGCTTCGCCATGCAACAACGCCATCACAAGGCGCAAGTCCCCGCTTCGGACGAGCGCATCAACGTGTGATGACAGCTCAGACAGCATGGGCAGCGCATGACACGGCCCGCCGCACGAAACCTGGACGGCCCTTTCATAGGTTCTGGCAAATTCCGTGCGCGCGCGAAGCGCTCCCTCGTACTTCGAACGATGCGAACGCCCGGTCTGCGCCAGCAGCGACGGCGACTCGATCGCACCGCCGACCCGCTGCATCCAGAGCGTCGGCACCGGCTGTTCAGTGCGGGCAATCAAGCGTTCTTTGACTTGCGCAGCGAGCGGCAGCCGATGCAGCTGAGACAGCGCAGCGATGCACTCGGGCGCCAGTTGCCCCGCCTCCGTCAGCACTTCGTCCGTGAAGACGAGGGCGCAGTCGTCCGGGATGACCAGTTCGCGACGGACTTCGGTCTGGATCGCGCCTAGCATCGTTGCGTCGCCAACGATGCAAACGCCGCGATCGAATACCGCACAGCCTGCTCCGGGCGGCACGCGCTGCGTATCGGCCTTTACACAAGTGACGTTCCGCTGCCGAAACATGATGCCGGCATGCTCCTCCGCGCTGCCTTCATCCACCATCACTATGGCGATAACGCTCTGGGCGTCCGCCTCCAAGGCCAAATATCGGCGCCACGCGCTCATGAGGTCCGGCGCGATCAACGCGTGCCCGGAGGACTGCGCGCCCAACATCAACAAACCAGCGTCCAACACGTCGCAGTGTCGGCTAAGCGCCTCGTAGCACTCGTCAGTCAGCGCTGCGCGCTCGCGAAAAGCCGCGTCGGGGTGTGCAGGTCGGGCCTGGAGCAAATGCAATCGTTGGACCTCGGTCTCTCGCAGATGTCGCCCGCGCCAGAGCCGGACGTCACACGATGCCGGCCGCAACGCGAGAGTCGTTGCACGGGAGCCCGTGTTCTGCGCGCTGCCAAACCCGAACCCGATCGTGTGGGCGACGTTCGCCCGATGCCGATCGCGTGGTGCGATGGTGGTGACCGAAACGAAGCCATCCGTGGTTTCGAGGCCCCATTCGCAGTCGATGGCTTCGAAGTCGAACGTCTCGATCAACTCGGCGCATATCGCCTCCATGCGGTCCAGGACCGCAGCGTCTAAGTACGGCGAGTGTGCAGGTCCAACGTCAGTCGCAACGTCGATGTCGAGCAAGGGCTGCACGAAACATGCAATGGGCCCGGGAAGGACAACTTGACCAGAAAGGCGCTGTTGACGCCGAGCATGTTCAGTCGAGCCGCTCAGCGCCACCGCCGCGATGCGCTGCGCGAGATCCTCTGGCGTGAGGCAGATCAGACTTTCATAGCCTCCGGCGTTGACATGCTCCGGCAAGTCCTCGATACCGGAACTTCGCACGATCCACGGCGCGGGGCCGCAGAGCTGCTCTACGTCGCGCGTCAGTTGCGGAAACGCCTGGGTCAACGAGCAGGCGTAGGCGTTCAGCGGATTGTTCGCCGCCGAATCGGCCGTTAACGAAAAGGACAGCGGGGGGATTGGAAAGG
>JBQCDS010000318.1:0-3054 GCA_051961035.1 Trinickia sp.
TGACGGCTATTACCTATATCGGGAGCGTTTCCAGTTTGCCGTCAAAGGCGGGAGCGCCAAGCTCGGTGCCGCGCAGTTGCCCGCTGGACACGTCAAGTTCGATCAGACCTTCCAAAAGAACGTTGAGACTTATCGCGGCGAATTGACGATTCGCGTTCCGGTTCAGTCGGCGGCGGGCCCCTTCGACCTCGCCGTCACATCGCAGGGGTGTGCGGACGCCGGTATCTGTTATCCGCCTGCCGAGCACGTTTATCACGTGAGCGGTGCGGCGCTAGGCGGCGGCGCCGGCGGCGACGTGCAACCGGCTACCGCAGCCGGCATGCGCCACGCCTCGTGGTACGACCGTGCGACGAGCGCGGATTACGCTCAGTCGTTGTTGCAGGGGGGCGGTTTCGCGGCCACAGTCGGCCTATATTTTCTGGCGGGCCTCGTCCTGAGTCTGCTGCCGTGCTCCTATCCGATGATCCCGATTGTCTCGGCCATCATCATCGGCCAGGGTGCCGCAGTCACCCGGCGGCGTGGATTCGCGCTGTCGCTTGCCTATGTTGTCGGGATGGCGCTCGTCTATACGGCGCTCGGTATCGCGGCCGCGCTCGTGGGGCAATCGCTGGGGGCGTGGCTGCAGAACCCGTGGGTGCTCGGTGCGTTCGCGGTCCTGCTGACAGCGTTCGCGCTCACGCTGATCGCCGGCATGGACGTCGCATTGCCGCAGCGCTGGCAAGATGGGGTATCGCAAGCGTCGAGCCGCCGCACGGGCGGCACCTTCGCCGCCGTCGCCGTGATGGGGGCATTGTCGGCGCTCGTTGTCGGGGCATGCATGACGGCGCCGCTTTTCGCGGTGCTCGCCTTCATCGCGCATACGGGTGATGCCTTCCTTGGCGGTGCAGCGTTGTTTTCGATGGGTCTCGGCCTTGGCATTCCGCTGCTGATAATCGGGCTCGGCGCCGGTACGTTGCTGCCACGCGCAGGCGCATGGATGGACGGTGTCAAAGTCTTCTTCGGCGTCGTGCTGCTCGCCGCTGCGCTGTGGATCGTGTGGCCGGTGTTGCCCTCGACGGCGCAGATGCTGCTTGCCGCGCTATGGCTGCTGATCGCAGCCGCCGCGCTCGGGCTGTTTACGCCGAATGCGGGCGGCCCGTCCGTTTGGCGTCGTCTTGGCCGCGGCGTCGGTGCGGCGCTCGCCATTTGGGCTGCCACGCTGCTTGTTGGGCTTGCCGCGGGTTCGAGCGATCCGGTGCGGCCGCTCGCGGTGCTCGCTTCGCGTGCGCAGAGCGAGCCGATGCCGACGAATAGCGTTTCGTCGATGGAGGCGGCGTTCGCGCCGGTGCAGTCGTCGACGAATCTCGACACGCTGCTCAAAACCAGTATGCGGCCCGCACTGCTCGATTTCTATGCCGACTGGTGCGTGAGCTGCAAAGAGATGGAGCGCTTTACGTTCAGTGACAAGCGCGTGCAAGCGCGGCTCGCTCAATTGAAGCTGCTGCGTGCCGATGTCACGGCGAACAATGGGGACGATCAAGCCCTCTTGAAGCGGTTCGATCTGTTCGGCCCGCCGGGGATCATCTTCTTCGATCGGTCTGGAAAGGAAGTGTGGCGTGTCGTCGGCTACGAATCGGCCGACAAGTTCCTGCGCAGCCTGGATCGAGTCGCCCCGAAGCTGCAATCGTAAGCGCCAGCTAGTCGCCTCGTGCTCTGGCGATCCCGCATCAACCGCACAGCAATTCGGCCCGTCGCCGCCAAGCACCGCTTGGCGATCGCCACGGGCGTTGCCGCCACGCTTATTTTTGCGCTCGTAGCAGGCGCGCCGCGTCGAGCGCGAAGTACGTGAGCACACCGTCGGCGCCCGCACGCTTGAACGCGAGCAGCGATTCCATCATCACCTTGTCGTGATCGAGCCAGCCGTTTTGCGCGGCGGCCTTGAGCATCGCGTATTCGCCGCTTACCTGATAGACGTATGTCGGGAAACGGAACTCGTCCTTCACCCGGCGCACGACGTCGAGATACGGCATGCCAGGCTTCACCATCACCATGTCGGCACCCTCTTCGATGTCGAGCCGCACTTCGCGCAGCGCTTCATCGGAGTTAGCCGGGTCCATCTGATAGGTCATCTTGTTGCTCTTGCCGAGATTCGTGGCCGAGCCGACGGCGTCGCGGAACGGGCCATAGAACGCCGAAGCGTACTTGGCGGCATAGGCCATGATGCGCGTGTGGATATGACCGTCGCTCTCCAGCATTTCGCGCAATGCGCCGATGCGGCCGTCCATCATGTCCGATGGCGCGACGATGTCGACGCCAGCTTCCGCTTGTGCGCGTGCTTGGTCGACGAGGATTTCGACGGTTTCGTCGTTGAGCACGTAGCCCGCTTCGTCGAGCACGCCGTCTTGACCGTGGCTCGTATAGGGATCGAGCGCGACGTCAGTCAGCACACCCAGTTCCGGGAAGCGCCGCTTCAGTTCGCGCACCGCGCGCGGAATCAGTCCTTCAGGATTCGCGGCTTCGCGGCCGTCAGGGCTTTTCAGCGCCGGCTCGATCGCAGGGAACAGCGAGAGCACCGGCACGCCGAGGTCGACACATTGCTCGGCCACGTTCATCAAAAGATCGACTGACACGCGCTCGACGCCGGGCATCGATGGGACGGCCTGCCGAACATGGGTGCCTTCGACGATGAAGACGGGGTAGATGAGGTCGTTCGTCGTCAGCACGGTTTCGCGCATGAGACGGCGGGAAAAATCGTCGCGCCGCATGCGGCGAGGGCGGTGATGCGGATAGAAGCTCATAGGGAAAATTCGCTGTCGAATCAGGGAACTGCCGGCCCGGCCGGCACAAAAACTTTTGCAAACAATGGTATATGATAGCGATCGAGCGAAGCGCGTGCCTTCTAGATGAGCGCATGCCGCCGATCTCCCCGCTTCTCCTCCCTGAGCGGGCGCCTGTCGTTTTTTCGCTTAGGCTGTTCAACCCGCCGACGTTAGGCGGGGTTTTTTATTGTGCGCCCGGCCGGGCGCCCCCCCAAGGAGGTGAGAGTACTCTAACCGCCCGGCAAGGGGAAGGGTT
>JBQCDS010000319.1:0-2250 GCA_051961035.1 Trinickia sp.
CGAAACCACAAGGGAACATATGTCTTCTTACAAGGAACTTCTCGCTCAACGAGAGAAGCTGGAGAAGCAGATCGAAGAAGCGAAGGCGGTCGAATACGCTGAAGTACTGAACGAGATCAAGCAAAAAATGGCTGACTACGGCATTACGCTCGCCGAACTCGGCGGTGGCCGTGGCAAAGGTGCGAAGGCGGGCCGTCCTCGCGCCGGCGTTGCACCGAAATATCGCGATCCCGTAAGCGGCAATACGTGGTCGGGCCGCGGCAAGCCTCCCCGGTGGATCGCCGGCCAAGAGCGCGATAACTTCCTGATTAAGTAATAGGCCGCTCGAATAGGCAGTCGGCGCGCCGTCCATTTCGACGGCAGCAGCCTTAAATGAGAACCGCGTAACCCATTCGGGTTCGCGGTTTTTTCGTCTAATGAAATTTTCATGACGCCGTAGTAAGGGTTGCGTCCGTCGACGGCGCGGCCGGGCGAACGCCGACGAGACGCGAAATACGAATGCTTTGCGTTCTCATAAGCCACTGATTCGAAAAGTAAAAATGCGGGCATCGTCACGGCGCGGACGGTTCGCGCTTGATACAATCGGCGGGTAAACCATCTTCGCTCTCCTGTTGCCGAATGCATTCTCACTCCGCCCTCGAATCCCGCTCTGGAGAAAAACAGGCCGTCGCCAGAAAGAGCACGTTCGCGAGCGTGGGGGTCAACCTCGTCCTCATGAGCTTGCAGATCGCGATAGGCTTTCTCGCGCATTCCCAAGCGTTGATTGCCGATGGCGTCCATTCGCTGGCCGATCTCGTGTCCGATTTCATCGTGCTGGTTGCCAATCGCGCGAGCGCGGAAAAACCCGATGCGGATCACAACTACGGACACGCTCGTTATGAGACAGTCGCCTCGCTGTTTCTCGGCGCGCTGCTTGTTGCGGTTGGCGTGGGCATGCTTTGGCGCGCCGGCACGCGGCTCGCGGATATGGAAAGCATCCCGGCTGTCCATGTCAGCGCGCTGGTGGTAGCGGTGGTCGTGCTCGTGGCGAAGGAAGGGCTGTTCCGTTACATGCTGCGCCAGGCTCAGCGCGTCCGCTCGGCCATGCTAATCGCAAATGCTTGGCACGCACGCTCCGATGCCGCTTCGTCGCTGGTTGTCGCGGTGGGGATCGTCGGCAGTCTGTTCGGCGTGCGCTTGCTGGACCCGATCGCGGCCGCGATCGTCGGCTTTCTGGTTGCGCGCATGGGCTGGGTGTTCGGCTGGGATGCACTGCAAGACCTCTCCGACCGCGCGCTCGACGAAACGGCGACCGCCGATATCCGCCGGCTCTTGATGGCCACGCCGGGCGTGCGCGACGTGCACGAATTGCGCACCCGCAAGATGGGCGATCTGGCGCTCGTCGATGCGCACATCCTCGTCGACCCGCTCATCTCGGTTTCGGAGGGGCACTACATCGCCGAATCGGCGCGCGCCCGCGCGCTCACGGATAAACGCGTGCTCGACGCGCTGATCCACGTCGATCCCGAAAACGACGCCCTGACGCATCCGCCGGCGCGGTTGCCGCCGCGTGCGACGGTGGCTGCGCTCGTCGATGGAGAACTCGCGCAATACGGGTTACGTGCAGCCGCGCTGAACGTCCACTACTTGAGCACCGGGCTCGACCTCGACATCACGCTCGCGGCCGATCGGCTGGCCGGCCGCGAACGCGACGCCGAACTCATCGAACGTGTTGACTTGACGGCGTTGAAAGCGAAATTGGGCGCGCGCAACGTCACACTGCAACGCCAGCTCGGGCCTGCGAAGGTCCACGCGCCAGGGCATGCTTGACGCGGTATCAACGCGCCGTTCCAAGGCGGTGACGCGCGTTGACGTGTGAAAAACCCTTCGACGCTGGCGCGCTTGGCCTTAGAGCGGCAGTTGCGTATCGAACTTGATTTCGCGCAGCACCACACTCGTACGCACTTGCGCCACAGCCGGGATCTTGAAGATCCGATCGTGGAGAAAGGCGTCGTACGCTTTGATGTCGGGCGCGACGATCTTGAGAATGTAATCGGCTTCGCCCGTGGTGCTATAGCACTCGGTCACTTCCGGGCAGGTGGAGATTTCGCGCTCGAACTGCTCGACGCCGCCTTCCGTATGCCGGGTGAGATGAATGTGGGCGAGTGCGCAGACATGAAGCCAGAATTTTTCGCTATCGAGCAACGCCGTGTAGCGCTGGATGATGCCAGACTGCTCCATATCATTGATGCGTCTCCAGCAAGGCGTGCT
>JBQCDS010000320.1:0-2980 GCA_051961035.1 Trinickia sp.
GGACCGAGCACGCCGCAGACGACGAACTGCGACTTCGGAAAACCTTCCTGCAAGACGTTCATCAACGGAATCGTGCCGCCTTGCCCGATAAACGCGCAGTCGGCGCCGAAATGATCGCGCGACGCCACGTTGAGCGCTTGTGCGAGCCACGGGGCGAGTTCGGGCGCGTTCCAACCGGACGCCGCCGAGTCGGGTTTGAACGTGACCTTCGCGTTGTACGGCGGATCGAGTTCGAGCAACGTCTTGAGCTCAGTGACGGCGCGCGCCGCATCGACGAGCGCCGGCACGCGCAGCGACAATTTGAACGCCGTACAGGGGCGCAGCACGTTGCCCGCGCTCGCGAGCGGGGGCAACCCTTGTGCGCCCGTCACGGAAAGCGAAGGCCGCCATGTGGCATTGAGCAATGTCTCGTAAGGGTCGGTCGTGACCGGCAATACCGGCTTGCCGTCTTGCCCGCACGCCCACGGCGAGGCCTTCCATACCTCGTCGCCGAGAATGCCCGCCGTCGTGCGGGTTTCGGCCAACCGGCTCGCCGGAATGTCGCAATGGAAACTCGATGGCAACAAGTTTCCCGTGGCGGCGTCCTCCAGCCGTTCGAACAGTTGGCGCATGATACGAAAGCTCGAGGGCACGATGCCGCCATAACTGCCCGAGTGGACGCCCTCGTCCAGCACCTGCACTTCGAGGGACCCACTGACAAGACCTCGTAGCGACGTGGTCAACCAAAGCTGATCGTAGTTGCCGGCGCCCGAATCGAGACACACGACGAGGCCGACCTGACCGAGCCGCTCGCGCAGCGCATCGACATAGGGGAGCAAATCGTAACTGCCCGATTCTTCGCAGGTCTCGATCAGGCCCACGCAGCGTGGCCGCTCGACACCTTGGGCATCGAGCGCTGCGAGTGCCGTGATGCTCGCGTAGATCGCGTAGCCGTCGTCCGCGCCGCCGCGCCCATAGAGCTTGCCGTCCTCGAACTTCGGCGTCCACGGCCCGAGATCCTTACGCCATCCGTCGAACTCGGGCTGCTTGTCGAGGTGGCCGTACAGCACCACCGTTTCGGTGCTGCCCGAGCGCGTAGCCGGCGTCTCGAAGAAGATGACGGGCGTGCGCCCGGGCAAACGCACGATTTCGAGCTTCAACCCTTGCACCCGCTGCGCCTGCGCCCATGCGGCGGCATCGGCGACCACGCGTTCGAGGTAGCCGTGCTTTTCCCAGTCGGCGTCGAACGCGGGACTCTTGGCCGGAATCGCAATGTAGTCGGTCAGCGCGGGAACGATTTCGTCGTTCCACTTGCGCTCGACGAACTCGGTCAGCGCGGCGCGATCGATCGACGGCGCGTTGTGCTGCTTGTCATCCAGTTGGGTCATGGCGGTGAGCTCGGGCAGTCAAAGCGCACATGATAGTCTGGATCGAGACGCCGACGAAAACGGACAAAAGACACCATTTGCATGCCCGCGCGAGGTGCCGTCGAGCAAGGAACCGCAGAAAGCGCGACAATATGTCACACCCTTTCTCTAGCGGGCACCATGCTGGGTCGAATAGCCCTACAGATCGTCGAGGTGGTGTTTGCACTTGCGATCTACTTTCTGCCGGCGATCATCGCGGATCATCGCCATCGCCATGACATCCTCACGCTTGCACTGTTCAACGCATGCATGGGTTGGACGGGCGTGGGTTGGCTCCTTGCGCTGTACTGGGCGCATCTACCGAATCCGCCGGCGAGCCTCGCCGGCGATGTGACGGCCAAGCGTCGGTTGCTGCGGATGGCGGCTTTCTCGTCGGCCCTGATGGCTCACGTGGACAAACGCGCGGCTAAGCAAGGCGGCGCGCGCCACTAGCGGGCCTTGCCGCCCGCGGCGCTGCGTCAAATGGTTGGCTTGAGAACGCCCGCAGCGCTCTGGGCGAACGGCACATTCGCCGCGACGGAGCCCGCCACGGCTGCGGCATAACGGCGGACATGAGCGAGGCCGGGCGAAATGGAGCGCGGCTCGCGCCCGAGCGCGTCGCGCGCGAACGTGTCTTGCCGCAACTCGCCATGTTCGTCGAACCATTGACATAACACGGTGTCGCCCGTGACGGCCGTCACCGTCATACGCGAGCCGCCGATTTTCAGCGTCACGACATCGCCTATGCAAAACTGCTCGACAAGCTCACGATCAGCTATCGACATGGGTAGTACTCCGTCGCAAAGCATCAAACCGTCGAATACGGACGGCAATCCAAATCGTGCTGCAACGAACAGGGCGGAAATACCTAAACCGCTCGCTGAATCATTGGCCTCGCAATAGCACTGAGGTCATCGAGAGATTAACAATAGAATTTCTATTCCACAAGCGCTTTTAGCGTAAAAGGTGGGCCATGAAAGTCGAAGCGCTCGCCAGCATGCGAGGGCCGCCACACGGCCCTCATACAGCTGCGGGCCTGCTCCTCATTCGCTGCGCGCCGGCCAATTGCGGGCAGTGCAGCAATGATATGGAGCAAGGCATTGCTCCGGTTTCTCAAAGATTATTTGCGCATTGCAGCATCGACGAAACTGGATAAATGCACCTATTGCAGTTATACAATCGTCAATGAAAACGTTCTCCAACAATACGATTTTATTAATGAACCATCGAATCGGTTATAAAAATCATCACCCGCTCCCAGGTTTTTTCGATTTTCAGCCCTAAGTCTCCAGGGTCGCGCAGGCGCGCCGGGAAGCCACGACGATCAGTTTCATGGTGGCGCGCGTCGCGCCGACGAACAGCTTGCGCGCGGCGCGCTCATCGAACTGATCGAAATCGACCTCGGTCAGCACCACGCACGGCGCCGATTGCCCCTTGAAGCGATAAATCGACTCCAGCACGACATCGCCCTCGCGGTACTCGGGGTTGCCGAACAGATCGTACTTTCCGGTAAAGCTGCGCAGCCGATGCGGCCCCAAGTGCTCGAGCGCCGTCAGCGCCGAACCTTCGCGGCCCCGGAACGATAGGACGGCAAT
>JBQCDS010000321.1:0-17265 GCA_051961035.1 Trinickia sp.
GCCCGCGCCGTGCCCGAGCGTGTCGTTGACGTTCTTGAAATCATCGAGGTCGACGAGAATCAGCGCGGCGCGCGTGCCGTTCGTCACGCTGCGCTGCAACCGCTCGGTCAATGCTTCATAGAACGCGCGCCGGTTGGGCAACCCAGTGAGCGGATCAGTCGATGCCAAGTACTCGAGCTTTTTTTCGGCATGGGCGATGCGCGCGCTCATACGCGAAGTCAGTACGAATGCGATCCAAAGCGCGCACAGCGAGGCGGCCAAGATAAACACCGCGAAATGCAGCAACTGCGCCGTCATCTGCTCCGTCGTCGCAACGACGACGACCGATCCGAGCGCCTTGCCGTTTTGCGTAATGCCGGCGGCGACGACGACATCGTCGAACAAAAAGCGCCGCTTGCCGCGCGCAACGTTGGTGGGCTGCGCTTCGAGGCGTTCGTGCTCGGGCAGCCCGAGGCGCGCGTAGGTCGCAAAGCGTTTGCCTTCGGCGGTATAGACGCCGGCACTTTCGACGTAAGGCACTTTGCGCAGCGCGCGTAGCGTTTCTTGCGCCGAGCGCACGTCGTCGAACAACACCGCGGCGGACACGTTGTCGGCGATCATGTCGGCTTGCACGGCGGCGTCCGCCGTGAGCGCGGAGCGCAACGAAATCGCTTGATACACGAGCAAGACCAAACCGGAAATCAGGAGCGCGACGCCGAAGCCGGCAAGTTTGACGCGCGACATTTCCTTCGTGGGGCTTGGTGCGAAGTCCTCGCTTTCCTTCATGTCACGTTCCTCGCCAAGCGCAGTAACTTCGAGCTGAGCCCGAGATGGCGGCGCACCGCTTCGCTATTGTCGATGTCGAACCGCAGCCGATCGCCGTCGGGAAAGAGCGTGACGACGCAGTGCGCATCGGTGGCGTCGATGTCGGCGGTCCGTACCACGAGAATCGGCAAGTCACGCGCCGACATGGCTTTCGCCACCGCGCTGGCGTCGTCGACGATGAGCACATTGCATACGGTGCCGGCGGCACCAGCGGGCATCGGTTTCACGCTCCAGCTTTTGCCCGATACGGTACGGCCGTCGAGCTTGGCGAGCGTCGAGCCGAGCGGGGTGTGCGGGTTGGCGCATACCGTGAGCGTGCTGGCTGCGGCGTACGGGGCCGGCCACTCGGTGAACTCCGTGAAGTTGAAGATGTAGGCCGCTTCGAGCGCATAGAGGTCCACCTGCGCACGCGCCGGCATTCCCGCGCAGGCGAATGCCGTCAGCGCGAGGACGGCCGTACGGGTCAGCAGGAATCGAGCGGCTCGCATGTCAGAAACCGTAGACGAGCTTGAGCAAGAAGGTCCGGCTTTGCTGCGGGATCACGTTCTGCGTGAAGTTGGGCCCCGCCGGATCGGCGTACCGTTTGTCGGTCACGTTGTAGACCGAGAACGAAACGTCCGCGTGCGGGATGAGACGCTTGCTGCCGATCGTCACGTTGCCGAGACAGTAACCTTCGGCGTTGCCGGCTTCGGCCGCGCGGGCCGACACGCATCGCATTTCGGCGCCGAGGCGCGCCGCGTGATGAAAGAGCGGCACGATGACGTTGACCTTGCCGAGATGGCGCGGCGAGTTTTGCAATACCTCGCCGGTCACGCTGTCGCGCGTCAATTGCCACGAGTAGCTCGCCCTGATCTGCGCGATCGAGGCGATGTTTTGCTCGTAAGCGAGTTCGACGCCGTGCGCGTGCGCGTCGTTCACGTTATCGAAAATGAATACGCCGGAGGGGTCCTGCGTTTCGGTAATCAAATCTCGCGCATCGTACCGGAACAGCGATACAGTCGCGTGGGCGTTTGCACCGAACGCGCGATCGTAGACGAATTCGGTTGTCGTGATGCGCTCGGGGCTCAACGACGGATTGCCGTACTGCCCGCCGGGGCCCGGAATCGTGTAATAGCGCTCGTACGCATTCGGGGCGCGGTAGGCGCGCCCGTACAGCAGCTTGAAGGTGTCGGTGCGCGTCGGCTTGAAATTGAGCGCGAGCCGGGGGCTCAAGTTCGTGCCTGCGGTGCAATCGTGATCGACGCGCAGCCCCGTAGTGAGCGTGAAATGCCACGGCAGGTGCATTTCGTCCTCGGCATAGACGCCGGCCGACTGGCTGCTGCGCTGATCGCTCAAGAACGACTCGTACGGATCCACGTTGTAGTTGTATTGATTCCGGGCCGCGTCGCGCATGAGGCTCACGCCCACGACCAGCTTGTTGCGCGGGATCGACGAAAGCGTGGCATGGACGTCCGCCCCATACCAAATCGCTTTATCGCGATCGACGTTGGCGATGGCCGGATGTCCATACAAGCCCGTGTCCGAGTAGTCGTACCGCTCCCAATAGATTTCCGACGCGATTTCAAGGCCGTTCGTCACGGCGTGGCTGTACGTTGCATCGATGAAGCTGTGCGTATCGGTGGTGGCTTGCGGCGTGTTGAACGCGGCTTCATAGGGCGCGGTAGGGACGCCTTTGGTGCGGTTGCCGTAGCCGGCGCTGATCCTAAAGCCCTGATAGGCGAACTTCGCGAACAGCTGTTGCGCGCGGTCGTAGTCGAGCCCCTGCGCCACCCCGTTGTTCTGGTCGGGCGTGTCGAATTCGGGGTAGTAGAGATCCTGGCCGTTACGGTCGTAGCCCGTCACCGACAACACGAGGTCGGCGCCGTTATCGCCATGCCAACCGTAGGAGGCGCGTGCGCGCTTTTCGCCGAAACTACCCGCCGAAGCGGCCACTTGAGTGCCGTGGATATCGCTGCCTTTTTTCGTGACGACGTTGATCACGCCGAATAGCGCGTTCGAGCCGTAGACAGCGGAGCCGGGCCCCGGCACGTATTCGATGCGCTCGACGAGATCCATGTCGAGCGGAAAGTCGTCCCCGATAGGCGCTTGATCGTAGACGGCATCGTTCAGACGCATGCCGTCGATCAGCAGCAAGAAGCGGCTGTTGTAATCGCCGGGCCGCTGAAAGCCGCGCGCGCCCAGGTAGTTGTAGGTGCGGTCGTACGACGTATATAGGCCCGGCAACGAGGCCAGCGCATCGGCGAGCGTGCGCCAGCCGAACGCGGCGATGTCCTTCGCCGTGAGCACGACGACGGCCGCCGGCGCATCCGCCACGGATTGGCTGAATAATGTAGCAGTCCTAACCTTTACCTGCATCAGCGCCTCGAGCGGCATCGAGGCGAGCTCGGGCGCGGATCGAGGATCGGGCGCATCGACCGGCGCGGCGCCAACGCAGCCGGCCGCGAACGACATGGAAAGCGCGAGCGCAAGACGGCACAGCGGGTGCGGGATCCGCCCGCGATAGAGGTGTTCCGAAAGCATGGAGCAGAAAAGGGGACAGCCGTTCGTTCATCTAATATGTGCCTGCTTCATTTATCGGCCGGAATATCTAAACCTTGAGGGGCGCTTTTACCTACCTTGACGAGCGCCATCCGGTGAACTACGGTGCGACGGCAACCGCGGTATGGCGGTGGCGCCCGGCACTGCTTCGTCGTGCCGCGGCCTATGCTCTTAGAGCAGCTGAATTCGCGAGAAGAACGGGCGCCGCGGTTCGACGCTTTTTCGGGGGCAGGCCTGTCACGCGGCTAGAGGCCGTCGGAGCAAGAAAATGTCAGCAGTCCTGAATGTCCAAAAGATGTTCGTTCTGATGTTGGAGAATCGCTCGTATGACAACCTCTTCGGGTGGTCTGACTTGCGCGGTTGGACGCCGGACGGCACAGCGACGCAGGCCGATGGGCTGCTCGGCAAGCCGCCGTTCTCGAATGCGGGTGCGAACGGTGCAATGTATCCGGTGGGGCCGGGGGCGCCGTTCCGGCTCCATTTCGACCCGGGCCACGAGTTCACCGATGCACTCGTGCAATTGGCGATGCCCAATGTCAGCCGTGAATTCGCCACCTGCGTCCGCGACGATTCCGCGGTGTTGACCAACGGTGTTTATCCCCCTTTTGCGCCGAGCGCGAACGACTTGGGATTCGCGCGCGATCTGGAAGCGCACGGCTACGATGTGGCTTCGGCGATGCGCATGTTCACGCCCGATCAACTGCCGGTGCTCAACTTTCTCGCGCAGCAATTCGCCGTGTGCGACCGCTGGTTCTCGTCGGTGCCGGGCCCCACGTGGCCGAATCGTTTTTTCGCATTGGCGGCGACCTCTTGGGGGCTCGATCATTCGCCCAGCGATCTGCAGTCGATCGAGGCGACGTTGTTCGACGGTGAGAAGTTCGGCAACGGCCGAGACTCGATCTTCACGCGGCTCGATGCCAAGCAATGGCTGATCGCGCGTGGCGATCTGCCTCAGTCGTGGGCCATCAAGGGCGTCGATGCGCATCGGGATCGCGTGATTACGCACGAGGATTTTTTCTCGGCATTGGCGAGCGGCAATATCGACGCGAACTTCGTCTTTATCGAGCCGCACTACGACCCTCTCGGCAACTTCGAAAACGGCGAATCGATGCACCCGTGCGGCGATGTGCGCGCGGCGGAGGCGCTCGTCGAGCGCCTCTACAACGCCATTCTCTCGTCGCGCTATTGGGAGCAAAGCGTGTTGCTGATCGTCTGCGACGAACACGGCGGTTTCTTCGATCACGTGATTCCGGACCCGGCGCATGTCCCGCACATGCCGACGCTCGTGCCCAGCGCGCCCACCGGATTGACCAAGCGCGGCTTTCGATTCGATCGATTCGGCTTCCGTGTGCCGGCGATCATCGTGTCGCCCTACATCAAGCAAGCCACGATCGATCACACGTTTTACGATCACGCGTCGATCGCGAAGACGCTGGCTCGTCTCTTGCCTACAAGCGGTACGCCGCTGCTCGATACGCCTCGTTTCGCGGGTGCCACGGATTTCGCATCGGTGCTGACGCTATCGATGCCGCGCAAGGCCGCCGACATTCACCCGTGCCCCCATGCGCTGCCGGCCGCCGCGCACGCGATACCTCCCAAGGCCAGCAATACGGCGGCGGCATTTCGCTCGCTGGGTTGGCCAGGCCCTATCTCGGGCGGCGCTGCCTAGGCGCCGCCGTGTCTTGGTGTAAGTAAGGGGCGGTCAGGAAATGTCGTCCCGTGCGGCCGCGGCGCGCGCGCGGCGGCCGGTCAGGTGCAAGTAGAGCAGCGCGCAGCCGCTTATCGCGAGCGGCCAGAGCAAGAACCAGCCAGTGGCCACGCACAGCGCGACGACGCACACGAGCGCGCATTGCGCGCAGCGATGCGCGGCCGTTGCGCGCGGCAGAAGGCGTACCGCGGCGGCGCAGCCGAGCGCGTAGACGGTGACGAACGAGCCCGTCGTCAGCAGCACGAGCGGCTTCGGGCCGACGTCGGCCACAGTGACGCCGATCATGCACAGTGCCGCTAACGCGCAAATGACGGCGAGGCTGCGTCGCGGTACATCCCCCGCCAGGCTGCCTGCGGCGAACCAGGCAGGCAGCGCGCCATCGCGGCCGAGCGCCGCGCCGAGCTTGGCCGCCCCTGCGAAATAAGCGTTCATCGTTCCGAGCGTGAGCAAGAGGGCGGCCCCCGCGGCGAGCATGCGGATGTTGCCGCCGATGCCGCGCACGAGCAGTTCGGCCAGCGGCGCGGCGGAGTTGCCGGCCGAGGGCCCGAGCACGAGCACGCTGGCCAGCGCCACGGCCAAATACAGTGCGCCTACGACGACGACGGCGATACCCGATGCGAGCGGCAGATCCCGCGAAGGCTGCTTGAACTCGCCGGCCAAATGCGTGATCGCTTCCCAGCCCGCGAAGCTCCACACGAGCAGAGCGGCGGCGGGTATGACGGCGAACCAGCCATGCGGCGCGAAAGGATGCAGATTGCTGGCGTGCGCGTGCGGTGCCGAGGCGCCGACGGCCGTGAGCAGCAGCGCGACGAGCAGCGTCGAAAGCACGACTTGCATGCGGCCCGAAATCGTGACGCCGAACGCGTTCGCGGCCGTGACGATGACGAGCAGCGCGGCGCTCGTCAGCAGGACCGTCTGCTGCCCCCCGCCGACAGCGGCGGCAACGTAGGCGCCCGCGAACATCGCGGCGGCCGGGGCGCCGGCCGGTACCGCGAAGTAAAAGCACCAGCCGACGATGGCCGATGCGCGCGCGCCGAACGCCTTGCGCGCATAGGTGGCGACGCCGCCGGCATCGGGGTAGCGCGCGCCGAGCGCGGCGAACGTCGCGGCCAGCGGCGCGGAGAGCACGACGAGCGCAAGCCAAGCGAGCAGCGAAGCCGGCCCGGCCACGTTGGCGGCCAAGGCCGGCAGGGCGATGACGCCGGTGCCCAGAACGGCGCCGACGTACAGCGCCGCGCCTTGAAGGACGGTGAGACTGCCGTGCGATGGGGCGGGATGATGTTCCGTGGTGGTGCTCGTCGATGTGCTCATTTCGTGTGCGAATGTTCGTAGGTTCTGACGCCGGCGTAGGGGCCGCGGCTAGGTATCGTCCAACGTTCGGTGCGGCGATGCTCGCCATGACATGGGTGGTCGTGACGCACCGGTACGATCGTTATAATCCCCAATAACTGACAAGGGATGTCATGAATTCCGGAGCCCCGCGATGCGCACGAGCAGACTCGTCTCGATGCTGTTGATGTTGCAGGCGCGCGGCCGAATCACGGCGCAGGCGTTGGCCGACGAATTCGAGGTTTCCGTGCGCACCGTCTATCGCGACGTCGATCAATTGAGCGCGGCGGGTGTCCCCGTCTACGCCGATCGGGGCCCGGGCGGCGGCTTCGCCTTGCTCGACGGTTATCGCACCGATCTCACCGGCATGACGCGCGCCGAAGCTGAGACACTGCCTATCGCCGCATTGCCGGGCGCGGCCGACGCGCTGGGTCTCGCGCAGCCGCTGCGTTCGGCGCAACTCAAACTCGTGGCGGCGCTGCCCAAGGCGGCGGCCGGCGCATCGCGCATCGGCTCGCGGCTCCATATCGACCCCGTCGATTGGTATCGGCGGTCGGAACCTGCGCCGTTGTTGCCGCTGCTCGCCACTGCCGTGTGGGAGCAAAAACGCATCGTGATGGGATATCGAAGCTGGCGCGGCGCGCGACTGCGGCGCTGCGCCCCGCTTGGTCTCGTCCTGAAAGCGGGCAATTGGTATCTGGTCGCCCGAGCTCGCACGCGCATCGGCATCTACAAGGCATCGAACATCGAGCGGCTCGAATTGCAGGCCGAAACGTTCGAGCGCCCGGACGGCTTCGACTTGCAAGCGCAGTGGTCGCGCATGGTGGTTCGCTTCGAGCGAAGCTTGCTCAAGGGCAGCGCGACGCTGCTCGTGAAACGCGAGGCGATTGCCGACTTGCATGCGCTCGGCGCCGCGGCGGCCGAGCGTGCCGTATGCGGTTTGCCGGACGAGGACGGCTGGTGCCGCGTCACGGTTCCCGTCGAGGAAATAGGCCAGGCGGCGCGGCAATTGCTGCGGCTCGGGCCGCGCGTGCGCGTGCTCGAGCCTTGCGCGCTACGCGATGCGCTGCGCCGCCTCGCGCAAGAGATCGCCGACATCAACGCGTCGCCTTGACGGCCCTCATGGCAGGCGCTCGGGCGCAGGCTCAGAGCGAAGCCTGCTTCGTCGCGATTCATCATGGTAATCCCGGATATCTAACGCGACCCGGTGAAAGGCTCGGGAAGGATTGCTCCGCCTAGAATCGCTCCATCGATGCAACCCGGCGCGAAATCACGCCGACATAATGAGGAGACACTCGAATGCACCCGACGTCGCGAAAAATCCGCACCTTCGCTCTCGCCTCCGCCTTGCTGTTCGGCATGGCTTCGCACGGCGCGATGGCCGCGGACAGCGGCACGATCACCATCATGGTGGGCGGCATCACCAAGCTCATTTACCTGCCGGCGAAGCTGACCGAGCAACTGGGCTACTTCAAGGATGAAGGCCTCGACGTCGAACTGCTGTCGCAGCCGGCCGGCGTGGATGCCGAGAACGAGTTGCTCGCGGGCGCCGTGCAGGCCGTCGTCGGCTTCTACGATCATACGATCGACTTGCAGACGAAGGGCAAGGACACCAAGGCCATCGTCGTGTTCGGACAAGTGCCGGGCGAGGTCGAAATGGTGTCGACCAAGGCGGCCGCCTCGCTCAAGTCGATGGCCGATGTCAAAGGCAAGACGCTTGGCGTGACGGGCCTGGGTTCGTCGACGAGCTTCCTGACGCAGTACCTGGCGAGCCAGCACGGTATTCCCTCGTCGCAGTACACGATGCTTCCCGTCGGGGCCGACGCGAGCTTCATCGCGGCGATCAAGCAGTCGCGCATCGATGCGGGCATGACGACGGAGCCGACCGTGTCGAAGCTGCTTGCGACCGGCGAGGCCAAGGTGCTCGTCGATATGCGCACGGTTGCAGGTACGACGGCGGCGCTCGGCGGCACTTATCCGGCATCGAGCCTGTACGTGCAATCGGCTTGGGCCGATTCGCACAAGGTGGAAGCCGCGAAGCTCGCCCACGCGTTCGTACGCACGATGCAGTTCATCCACACGCACAGCGCCGAGGAAATCGCGGCGAAGATGCCGGCCGATTATCAGAAGGACAAGGCGCTGTACGTGGCCGCGTTGAAGGCGTCGCTGCCGATGTACACGGCGGACGGCAAGATGCCGGCCGACGGCCCCGAGACGGTGCTGCGGGTGCTCTCGGGCTTCAACCCGGCGGTGAAGGGCAAGCACGTCGACCTGTCGAAGACGTACACGAACGAGTTTGTCGCCGCGAAGTAAGCATCGGTCGGTCGACCGATCTGTCGTGCCTCTCGCCGGTGCGCGGGCCGGCCGATCGGATGCCATTACCCTGTCTGTCGTACCCCGGGCGCCGCGGTTTGGGCGCCCACCCAAATTCGCTTGGATTGCCCTGATGAACCACGTTGCCTCCCATGACGTACCCGTCATCGAGTTCGATTCGGTGTCATGTCGCTTCATTTCCCCGGACGGTAAAGCCACGGTCGCGCTGCGCGACTTCAGCATGTCCGTCGCCAAGGGCGAATTCATTGCCGTGGTAGGCCCGACCGGCTGCGGCAAGTCGACGACGCTCAGCATGATTACGGGGCTGCTCAAGCCCACGACCGGCAGCGTGCGTGTCATGGGCCACCCCGTCACCGGCATCGATCCGCGCATCGGATTCGTTTTTCAAGCCGACGCCGTGTTCCCATGGCGCTCCGTGCTCGATAACGTCGCGGCCGGCCCGATGTTCCGCGGCCGCTCGAAGGCCGCGGCGCACGAGGAAGCGAAGGATTGGCTGCGCCGCGTCGGCCTCGAAAAATTCGGCAATCACTACCCGCACCAACTGTCGGGCGGTATGCGCAAGCGCGTCGCGCTGGCACAGACGTTCATCAACAAGCCCGAGATCTTGCTGATGGATGAACCGTTCTCGGCGCTCGACATGCAAACGCGCACGCTGATGCAAGACGAGCTGTTGCAGCTCTGGTCCGCGAACAAGGGCTCGGTCGTATTCGTCACGCACGATCTCGAGGAAGCGATCGCGCTTGCCGATCGCGTATTCGTGCTGACCGCGCGCCCCGCGACGCTGAAGAAAGTCTACGAAATCGACTTGCCGCGCCCGCGCATTACGTCCGAGATCCGCTACGAACAACGCTTCATCGAGCTCTCGCGCGATATTTGGCACGACCTGCGCGAAGAAGTGCAGATTGCTTGACACTGAATACCGGAAAGATTGAGACGGCTACCATGGCTACTACCTTCGAACACCCTAATGCGAGTGCGTCCGATGCGTCGCTCGCCGATGTGGAAAAATTGGCGCAGCGCCGCTTGCGCCAGCGTCGCGCGTTGATCATCGGCCTGCGCTTGCTCGTGCTGGCCGTCTGGCTCGGCGGTTGGGAGCTCGCCGGACAATTGAAGTGGATCGATCCGTTCTTCTTCTCAATGCCCTCATTGATCTTCTCGCAGATTGTCGATTGGTTCGTGAACGGCACGTCGCAAGGTCCGTTGCTCGTGCAAGTGTGGGTGACGCTGGAGGAAACGATGATCGGTTTCGCGATCGGCTCCGTGGCCGGCGTGATTTGCGGCGTCGTGCTGGGTCGCAATAAACTGCTGTCCGACGTGTTCAGCCTCTACATTCAGATCGCGAACTCGATTCCCCGCGTCGTGCTCGGCTCGGTGTTCGTGATCGCGCTGGGCTTGGGCATGGCATCGAAGGTGGCGCTGGCCGTGGTGATGGTGTTCTTCGTCGTCTTCGGCAACGCCTTCCAAGGTGTGCGCGAAGCGGATCGCTATATGATCGCCAATGCGCAGATCCTCGGCGCATCGAAGCGTCAACTGACGACGGCCGTCGTCATCCCTTCGGCGCTGTCGTGGATCTTGGCGAGCTTGCACGTAAGCTTCGGTTTCGCACTGGTCGGTGCGGTCGTCGGCGAATTTCTCGGTTCGAAGCAGGGTATCGGCCTCTTGATTTCCACTGCGCAAGGGGCGTTCAACTCGAGCGGCGTGTTTGCGGCGATGATCGTGCTTGCGGTGGTGGCGTTGGCTTGCGACTACTTGCTGACCCGGCTGGAGAAGCGCTTGTTGAAATGGAGACCCGCCGCGTTCTAAACGTATCGCGTCGCGCAGGCGGCGCGTTCAAGACAGCCGGCTCGTGCTGCGCCGACGCCACGCGCGTCGCCGCGGCACGAGCCGAAATTGCATTGTGTGTCCTGCGTTGGGCACCACGGGGCGTCGATCGATGATGCATAGTTTGCGCGCTCGCCTGCTATGGTGGGTGCTGTTGCCGCTGGCGTCGTTCATGCTCGTGGCCGGTGTCATGGCGTACGATGCGGCGCGGGAGACGGCCGATCTTACGCAAGACAACGCGCTGCTTGCCTCGGCGCGGACGATCGCCGAAGACATCCAATGGATCAATGGCGAGATGATCGCCGACATTCCGCCCGCGGCGCTCGAGATATTCGAGTCGCCTTATCAAGACCACGTCTTCTACAAGGTCGTGGCCGGCGGCGATCGGTTGCTCGGGGGTTTGCCGGAACTCCCGCTGCCGGAAAGCACACGCGGCGGCTATCCCGTCTTTTACGACACCACGCTCGACGGGCAAGCGATTCGTGCCGTCGCGTACCAGCGCCAACTCTACAACTCGGGCGAGGCGCTGCCCGTTGTCGTTGTCGTCGGCAAAACACAGGCTTCTCGCGAAGGCATGCTCACGCAGTTATGGCATCCGCAACTCGTGCGGCAAGGCTTGATGCTCGTGCTCGCCGTGTTGTTCGTACTGATCGGCCTCACGAGCGAACTGCGCCCGCTCATGAAGTTGAAGAATGACGTGGCCGATCGCGATCCGATGGAGCTCGAGCCCGTGCGCGTCGACCATCTGCCCTCCGAATTGCGGCCCATCGTCGATGCGATCAATCAGTGCGTGGCAAGGCTCAAGCTGCATGCCAGCACGCAGCGCCAGTTCATCGCCGATGCGGCGCATCAACTGCGCACGCCGCTGACGCTGCTGGACACGCAGGTTCAATGCGCGCGGCAAACCGTGGATGACGGGCCCGCGCTGAACGATGCGCTGGAAGGCATTCACCGCACGAGCCGCAAGATGACGGAGATGACCAATCAATTGCTGCTGCTTGCGCGGGCCGAATCGGCTCCGTCGCCGGTGCCGAATGTGCCGGTCGATATGCGGCAGGTGGTGTCGTCGGTGCTCGAAGAACTGATCTTGGCCGCCCAGCGCCGCGAGATGGATCTCGGTGCGGAACTCGAAGACGAATCGGATTTGCGCGTCGCGGGCACCGAGCAGCTTTTGACGGCGCTCGTCGCCAACCTCGTCGACAACGCCATTCGCTACACGCAGGAAGGCGGCTTCGTTACCGCACAATGCAGGCGCGAGGGCGATGAGGTCGTGCTGGAAGTCATCGATAATGGTCCAGGTATACCCGCCGAAATGCGCGCTCACATATTCGAGCGCTTCTATCGCGGAATGACCAATGTCGAAGGAACCGGCCTCGGCCTTTCGATTGTGCAGCGCATCGCGCAGTCGCATGGCGGCACGGTTGGCGTTGCACCGGGGAAAGGGCGTGTCGGGCTCGTGGCCACCGTGCGTCTGCCGGCTTGGAAGGACTGAACGATGAAGCTGCTGCTCGTGGAAGACAACGCCGATCTGGCGCATTGGATCGTCAATTTACTGCAAGGCGAGAACTTCGCCGTCGATTGCGTGGCCGACGGCGAATCGGCCGATGCGGTGCTGCTCACGGGGCGCTACGACGTTATCTTGCTCGACATGCGGCTGCCGCGCATGAGCGGCAAGGACGTACTCGCCCGGCTTCGACGGCGTGGCGACAATGCGCCGGTGCTGATGCTGACCGCGCATGGGTCGATCGACGATAAGGTCGATTGCTTCAGCGCGGGCGCCGACGATTACGTCGTCAAGCCGTTCGATGCGCGAGAGCTCATCGCACGCATCAAGGCGCTGATACGCCGCCAGGCGGGCGGCAAGTCCACTTCCCTCGTGTGCGGTGACCTGCACTACGACACGAATACGCGCGAGTTCAGCCACCGAGATGCGCCGCTTGCTTTGCGGCGGCGCGAGCACGCGATTCTCGAGGCGCTGATGCTCAAGCAAGGGAAAACGGTATCGAAGACGGCGCTGATGGACAGTGTCTACAGCCTGGAGGACGAGGCGAGCGCCGACGCCATCGACATCTACATTCATCGCCTGCGCAAGCATTTGTCGAATTCCACGGCGCAAATCATGACGCTGCGCGGACTCGGCTACGTGTTGAAGGCGAAGGACGGTTCGTCATGATCGCCGCTGCGCGTGCGTGCATGTGATCGGTGAAATAGAGTGACGGAATCGATCGTTTTAAGTGAAAGTACTTAGTTGTACTAAACGTCCACGAAAGGAGCGTGAAGGATAGGGACAGATACGATTGTCTCCCATTGCGGCGGTGCTAGCGCGATGCATGAGATGCATGGCGCGCATGTGCAAAACAAAATTTCAACGCAGCAAAGAGGAGACGATCTTGAACAAGACGTATCGTACGTTGGCGCTGACGGCAAGCGCTTTGGTAGCAACGGGCGCGCATGCGCAATCGAGCGTGCAGCTCTATGGCCTCATCGATTTGAGCGCCGTCGCCTATACGACGAATGCGAACGCAGCCGGCAATCACTTGATTGCGATGGGCCACCCCAACGACGTAGGCGGCGAGCCGTGGTTCAGCGGCAGCCGCTGGGGCCTGCACGGTACCGAGGATATCGGCGGCGGCAACAAAATCATCTTCCGTTTGGAAAGCGAGTTCGTTGCCACGAGCGGTAACATGGAAGATGCGGGCCAGTTGTTCGATCGCGACTCGTGGGTCGGCCTCGTTAATCCGACGCTCGGCCAGGTGACGGTGGGCTTCCAGGATACGGTGTCGAAGGACTTCTCGGGTTTGTACGGCGATCCATACGTGAGCTCCACGTTCTCGACGAAGGAAGGCGCTTACACGAACTCGAACAACTTCAAGCAGTTGGTGTTCTACGCGGCGGGCCCCACGGGCACGCGCTCGGAAAACAGCGTGGCGTGGAAGAAGCTGTTCAGCAACGGCGTCTATGCGGCCGCCGACTATCAGTTCAGCAACTCGACGCAATTTGCGACGGGCTCGGGCTACCAGGCCGCGCTCGGCTACAACGGCCCGAACTTCTCGGTGGGCGGTTTCTACAACCACACGAACAACGGCGGCTTCGTCGATCAGACCGAATCGATCGGCGGCGACTTCCGTTTCGGTATCGGCCGTGTGAACGCGGGCTACTTCCACTACACCGGCAAGCAGGGTTCGCTGCCGGATCGAGTGGACAACGCGTGGACAGTCTCGATGAAGATCGCGCCGCATGGCCCGATGGACTATGAACTCGGCTATCAGCAAATGCACGTGAAGAACGCCGCGTACAACACCGACGGCGCCATTCCGAACGCCAACTCCGGCTTGTTCGATCCGGCGGCGACGACGGTTCACAGCGGCTATAAGGAAACGGTCTACGCGTCGACGTTCTATCACCTGTCGAAGCGTACGGAGTTGTATTTGGCCGCCGACTACATGCGGTTGCATAGCGGCTACACCGTAGCGACGACATTCGGTCACAACAACCAGTTCGAAGTCGCCACGGGCATCCGCACCCGCTTCTGATTTTCCTGACCACCTCCGAGATGTTGCCGGCTTCGGTCGGCAATTTAAAGGCGGCGGCGAGCTACATCGCTTGCCGCTTTTTTTGGGTCTCGTGCAAGGCGGCTCGGCGCGCCCGGCGGCCGTGCATCCACTCCCTCGACGATACAGCGCGGCACGCCACCGACATACCCGCTCAACACCGCATGACGCCCCTCGATCATCCGCTGCATCGAACCGATCGTTACTCCGGCTCCGACGACGACCATCGAACGGGTGGCCACCTCATCGTCGGCATGACGCATGCCGGCAAACCATTTCGCCCCGGCGACTGGCCCGAGCGCCTTGCCGGCGTCATCGCTCTGTTTGTCAAGGAGCGCCGCCCGGGAAGCAGTGTGGCGTCGACTTGGCTTGCCGTGCCGCTGGTGGGCGGCGGCGCCAGGTGTTTGCACGTATCGGGCGAGCTCGCCCAAATTTGCCCCGAAGCCTTCGAGTTCGTCATGCGATTCGCCGAGGACAACGAACTCCAGGTTAGAGCCGACGAATGCGCTTGGCAGGGACAGGCAGCATTGATGACTTCCTTGTCGAATGCACCGTAGCCTACGTTGCCGGCCTGCAATGAACGATCGGCGCGGTATAAGGCGTCGGGTATTCCGAGTAGGGGCCAGTCAGCACGCGCAGCCTTTGCGTGGCCAAGACCTCGGCTTGGCGTTCCTCGGTCAATGTCAGGCCATTCGGCACCGGGCTCGTGCCGGCGGGTGACTCGTTCACATCGCAATTCACGATCTTTCCATCAGGCAGTCGGACCGTCGTCGAATAGGCGTAGTCGGACGATATGGACGTGCAAGCCGTATTCGTCGTTAGCACCGCGGCGCATGCCGCGACTGCACATGCCGCTTTGCGCGTGACTGTCGCCATCGCTGTCTCCACAGGGCGGCCTGAATGGGCTCTCTTTCTGCCGATTGTCGATAAGATGCTTGCGGGCGCCGTAGGCGTGACGGCAAACTCGTGTTTGCGTAGCGATACCGCACCTTCCACCCGACCACCAGAGAGGTATCGATGCAACTGATAGGCATGATGGATTCCCCGTACGTCCGCCGCGTCGCCGTCTCGATGGCGTTGCTCGGCGTCGCGTTCGAGCACCGATCGGTTTCCGTATTTCGCCATTTTGATCAATTCCGCGAGATCAATCCCGTCGTGAAGGCGCCGACGTTCATTGACGACGACGGGACGCAAATCATTGATTCGACACTCATTCTCGACTACGTCGATCAGCGCGTGGAACCGTCCGAGCGCCTGATGCCGCAAGATCTGACCGAACGCCGGCGCGCGCTGCACCTGATCGGCTTCGCCCTTGCAGCCTGCGAGAAGACGATGCAGATCGTCTACGAGCAGAACTTGCGGCCGCTGGAAAAGCAACACGCGCCGTGGCTCGAGCGCGTGCGGACGCAGTTGGACGCTGCTTACGACACGCTCGAGAAGGACGTCGCCGGCGTTGGAGCGGGCCAATGGTTGTGCGGCGAACGGCTCACGCAGGCCGACATCACCGTAGCCGTCGTCTGGCGCTTCACCCAGCATATGCTGCCTCGGGCGGTCGAGGCGAGCCGATATCCGGCGCTGGCCGCACTCTCCGCTCGGGCGGAAGCGCTGCCGGCGTTCTTAGGCGCGCCGTTGGAATAACGGGCGCCGGGATCGCGCGATCGCACCGATTATTCGCTTCTCACGACTTCTGACTTTCGATTTAGCGCATTTATCGGCGTCGCGCGCGTCCCTACAATGGCCATCAAGGTTGCAGACGGGGCATAGGCTGCTCTGCTGAGAACCAGGAGAATCGCCATGAAAAAGCTCATAGAAGGAAGTCTGTACAGCCCGACCGTCGTCTTGCCGATGGTCGAACTCATGGAATTGATGGTGTCGCTCGATTTCAATCTGGGGCAGGTCGGCGCCGTCATGGCGACGCGCGGTGCGCGCGCGGCATTGCACCGCTCGCGCGGATTGCTCGCGCATCGTCGAGGCGAGGCTGTCGGCGCCTGCATTGCGTAGATTCGAACGAGCACCGGCCTCCTGACCTCCTGACC
The DNA here is from genome assembly GCA_051961035.1 of Trinickia sp. Lineage (GTDB taxonomy): Bacteria > Pseudomonadota > Gammaproteobacteria > Burkholderiales > Burkholderiaceae > Trinickia. The sequence continues at coordinate 16,122 of JBQCDS010000321.1, forward strand.
GCTGACCATTGATCGATCGGTTCATGCCCCGCGCGCGCACACTCGTTCGCATCGGTCTCATCTCGGACACGCACAACCTCGTGCGGCCGGAGGCATTGGAACGACTTGCAGGCGTCGATGCGATCGTGCATGCCGGCGACATCTGCAACCCCGACGTGCTTGAAACGCTGGCGCGCATTGCGCCGGTCAGCGCCGTGCGCGGCAACAACGATCGCGGAGCGTGGGCCGACGATTTGCCCATTTCGACCACGCCCACGATCAGCGGTGTGGCGATTCACATCGTCCACGACATCGCGGACTTACGACTCGATCCTGCTAAGGAGGGCATCGACGTCGTCGTAAGCGGCCATTCGCATCAGCCGTCGATCACATCGCGCGATCGTGTGCTCTACGTCAATCCGGGCAGCGCGGGCCCTCGACGCTTCAAGTTGCCGGTGTCGGCGGGTATGCTGCTCATCGACGACGCGGGCATTCAAGTGGACGTCTTTACGCTCGCAGGCGTCGACTCCACGACGCTCAACACCATCAGGATCAAGAAATGAATAACGAACAACTGACGATCATGGCACCGGCGCCACGCTGACGCGCTGGGTCGACTCACGTATCGAGCGTAAATGAAACACCGGCTCGCCGAGCGGCGAGCCGGTGTTCGTTTGGCTTGGGCGGGGCGCGATAGCCCGGGCCCTCGGACAGCGCGGTGGCGCTCAGCCCTGCGTGGGCGGTACGTATCCGGCCGCTTGATCGGCACCCTCGCCGAAGAAGAACTTTTCCGTTTGCTTCATCAGGTACTGGCGCGCACGCGGATCGGCCATGTTCAGACGGTTCTCGTTGATGAGCATCGTCTGTTGCTTGAGCCACGCTTGCCAAGCTTCCTTTGAAACGCCCTCGTAAATCCGCTTGCCGAGTTCGCCGGGCAACGGCGGAAAATCGAGTCCCTCGGCTTCCTTGCCGAGCTTGACGCATTGAACCATGCGGGCCATTGTGAATTTCTCCTGTAGTCGTTCGGGGGTGGCAGCGAGGCCAGCGCTCAGAGCTGTTTCATCAGCACGAGCGACTTGCGCTGCCAGTTGTAGAGCCGGCGGCGGTCTTCGGGTAGGTCGTCAACTGTGACCTTGACGAAGCCCCGCTTCAGAAACCAGTGTTC
>JBQCDS010000322.1:0-2918 GCA_051961035.1 Trinickia sp.
CTGCTTATCTTCTTTGTTCAGTGGCACGGTTAACCTCCAGATTCGGTGCGCCGGGCGGAAGGCCCGATACACCGCGTTCAACAACGGCGTCCGAGGGTTAGGAGTATTTCACCCGCCGGCCCTTGCATCGCTGCACGGGCCCATGGGATCAATCACTGCAAAACTTGTTCGGGTTCGCCATCTGCGTTGGCTTCAAATTAAGGAAACGCCCACCTACTGCATATGTGAAACATTCCCGCCAACGGTCTTTGACAACCGGCCGTGCGAAGCATGCTGCCCTCTCACGACCGCCCAAAGCCCTTAATCCCGCGCCGGCGAGCGGTTGCTCGACCGGACGCGATCCAATCTTTACTGCTGTGCCGCCAGCGACGACTGATCGACGCGCACGCCGATACCCATCGTGCTCGACAGGGCGATCTTGCGCAGGTACACACCCTTGCTCGTCGCGGGTTTGGCCTTTTGCAGCGCTTCGACGAGTGCCGACAGGTTCGAGCGCAGTGCTGCCGGCTCGAACGACGCGCGGCCGATCGTCGCGTGGATGATACCGGCCTTGTCGACGCGGAATTGCACCTGACCTGCTTTCGCGTTCTTGACTGCCGTGGCGACGTCGGGCGTCACCGTGCCGACCTTCGGGTTCGGCATCAGGCCGCGCGGGCCAAGGATCTGACCCAGCGTACCGACGACACGCATCGTGTCCGGCGAAGCGATCACAACGTCGAAATTGAGGTTGCCGCCTTTGATTTGCTCGGCGAGATCTTCCATGCCGACGATTTCAGCGCCGGCTGCGCGTGCTTGCTCGGCTTTTTCGCCTTGAGCAAACACGGCCACGCGGACCGACTTACCGGTACCAGCGGGCAGCACGACCGAGCCGCGAACGACTTGATCCGACTTCTTGGCGTCGATGCCGAGCTGAACGGCGACATCGATCGACTCGTCGAACTTCGCCGTGGCGCATTCCTTCACGAGCGAGAGGGCTTCATCGATCGCGTACAGCTTTTGACCGTCGACCTTGTTCGCGAATGCTTTGAGACGCTTGGAAACCTTAGCCATTTACACGCCCTCCACGGTGATGCCCATCGAACGGGCGCTGCCCGCGATCGTACGAACGGCGGCGTCCAGATCGGCAGCCGTCAGGTCAGGCATCTTCGCCTTGGCGATGTCTTCGGCTTGCGCGCGCGTGATCTTGCCGACCTTGTCGGTGTGCGGCTTGCTCGAACCCTTGTCGATCTTCGCAGCCTTCTTGATCAGCACCGTGGCCGGGGGCGTCTTGAGAACGAACGTGAAGCTCTTGTCAGCAAACGCCGTGATCACGACCGGAACGGGCAGGCCCGGTTCCATCGCTTGAGTCTGCGCGTTGAACGCCTTGCAGAACTCCATGATGTTCAGGCCGCGCTGGCCCAGTGCCGGACCAACCGGCGGCGACGGGTTGGCTTTACCTGCAGGGATCTGCAGCTTGATAAAGCCGATGATTTTCTTTGCCATGTCGAAAACCTCGTTGGAACGCGTGAGCGTTCGGTGAGTAGTAGCGCGTGTTCGCCAGGGCACTCGCCCGCAGCTACTGACGCTCCTCAACGGTCATTACGCGGACCGTAAGCGCGAAAACGGACCGCCCGAAGCCGGGCGACCCGTTGGAATCTCTTACAGCTTTTCAACCTGCCCGAATTCCAGCTCGACAGGCGTAGCACGCCCGAAGATCGTGACCGAGACGCGCACGCGGGATTTCTCGTAGTTCACTTCCTCGACGCTGCCATTGAAGTCCGTGAACGGACCTTCCTTGACGCGCACCATCTCGCCCACTTCGAACAGCGTCTTCGGCCGCGGCTTCTCGACGCCTTCTTGCATTTGCGACATGATCTTTTCGACTTCCCGCGGGGAAATCGGGCTCGGCTTATTGCGCGTGCCGCCGATGAAGCCGGTCACCTTCGCCGTATTCTTCACGAGGTGCCACGTTTCATCGGTCATCTCCATCTCGACGAGAACGTAGCCGGGGAAGAAGCGGCGCTCGGTCACTGACTTGTGACCGCCCTTAACTTCCACCACTTCCTCTGTCGGAACGAGGATTTGACCGAACTTGTCTTGCATGCCGGCGCGCTCGATACGCTCTTGAAGCGCTCGCTGCACGCTCTTCTCCATGCCGGAGTAAGCATGCACAACGTACCAACGTTTACCGCTCGCGGATGCCGGAGTATCGCTCATATCATTTCCAACCCAGAATCGCCGAGAAAATGACCCATTCGATGGATTTATCGCTGATCCACAGCAGCACCGCCATCACCAGCACGAAGCCGAAGACGACGAGCGTGGTTTGCGTTGCTTCCTTGCGAGTCGGCCAGACAACCTTGCGGACTTCTTTGTAGGAGTCCTTGGCGAAAGCGATAAAGCTCTTACCGGGGGAGGAGATGAGACCAACCACTACACCGGCAACGACGCCGACCACGAGCGCCGCGCCGCGGACATACCATTCCTGACCGCTCAGCCAGAAAAAACCCACGAATCCGGCCAAGACCAGCAGTACGCCCGCGATAACCATCAATTTGTCGCTGGAAGTATCCACAGCTTCGACGGAAGGATTCGCCATAACACCCTAACGCGCGCCTTGCTTCGGCGCAGAATTTTGGCAGGGGCAGAGGGAATCGAACCCCCAACCTTCGGTTTTGGAGACCGACGCTCTGCCAGTTGAGCTATACCCCTAAACCATGTGGGGTTGACCCTACAGCCAACCCCGAAACCACAGATCAACGAGAACTAACTGGCTTACTCGATGATCTTCGCAACGACACCTGCGCCGACAGTACGGCCGCCTTCGCGGATCGCGAAGCGCAGACCTTCTTCCATGGCGATCGGAGCGATCAGCTTCACCGTGATCGACACGTTGTCGCCCGGCATCACCATTTCCTTGTCCTTCGGCAGCTCGATCG
>JBQCDS010000323.1:0-4192 GCA_051961035.1 Trinickia sp.
GCGAACAGATCGATCGCTTCCCGCGCCTGCGGCGCTGCGCTGGCCAGCAACTCCCTGCTGTCCGCGCTGATGCCCGAGACACCCAGCAGACCGGATTGGTGATAAAGCAGCGCTTCCAATTCGGGCAGGCTGCACTGTCGTTGCTCGAGCAGATGCAGCACGACCCCAGCGTCGAGCGCCCCGCAGCGCGTGGCCATCGGAATGCCATCCAACGTCGAAAATCCCATGCTCGTGTCGCGGCTCACGCTCTCATCGATCGCTGCCAAGCTCGCGCCGCTACCCAGGTGCGCGACGACGATCTTGCCCCGAGCGAGTGCCGGGAACAAACGCTCGAGCTGCATCGTGATGAACTGATAGGACAGGCCGTGAAAACCGTATCGTTTGACGCCCGCATCGAAGAAACGCCGGGGAATCGCGAAGCGTCGAACGAGATCGGGCTGAGCCTGATGAAACGCGGTGTCGAACGATGCCGACTGCCGCAGGTGAGGGCGTAGCGTGCGGATCGCTCGGATGAGCCGCACGCTTTGTGGCTGATGCAGAGGTGCCAGCGGGACGAGCGCTTCGATGGCGGCTAGCGTTGCGTCGTCGATCGCGGCGGGGCCCTTGAAGCGATCGCCGCCATGCACGACCCGATGTCCGACGGACGTGAAGTCGTTCAAAGAAAAGTGCGCCCTGAACCAATCCAGCGTTTGATCGATGACGCCATGCAGATCGTCAGTGAGCGGTGCACTCAATGGCACCCGGGTGAGCGTGTCGCCGTTGGCGATATCGAGCCCAAGCGGAACCCGACGCAAATCGATGCTGCCGCCGCCTAGGCGAATCGGTGCGCACTCCGTCACGCGGAACAAGCCGAACTTGAGGGTCGACGAGCCCGGGTTGAAGGTGAGTAGAAGTGGATCGCTCATGATGCGTTGGCCTCGACGTGCGTGCGTTCGGCAACGAGCTTGGCGAGCGCGGCAGAGGCTAGCCGCACGCGCAACGAGTCGGCGCGGCTCGTGAGAATGATCGGCACGCGCGCGCCGAGCACGAGGCCGGCGCCATCGGCACCCGCGAAAAGCATGAGCTGCTTGACGAGCATGTTGCCGGCTTCCAGGTCAGGTACGAGCAAGATGTCGGCCTGGCCCGCGACCGGCGAGACGATCCCTTTGGTTGTGGCCGCGGCGAGATTGACTGCGTTGTCGAACGCGAGCGGACCGTCGACGAGACCGCCGGTGATTTGCCCGCGCGCGGCCATGACCGTGAGCGCCGCCGCATCGAGCGTGGACGGCATCTTCGGATTGACGGTTTCGACGGCGGCCATGACGGCGACTCGGGGCAAATCGACACCCATCAGTCGTAGAAAGTCGATCGCATTTTGGCAAATGTCGCGCTTTTGCTCGAGCGAGGGCGCGATGTTGATCGCAGCATCGGTGATGACAAGCGGCTTGCAATAAGCGGGGATGTCCATCGCATAGACATGGCTCATCCGCCGCTCGGTTCGCAGGCCCGAGCCCTGCGCCACCACGGCCGAAAGCAATTCATCGCTATGCAGGCTCCCCTTCATCAGTGCAGCGACTTTCCTGGATGCCGCGAGCTCGACCGCCCGAGCCGCAGCGGCGTGGCTGTGCTCGACCGCCTCGATGGGCATCCCCTCCAGGCTGATTCTCGCCACATCCGCCGCCGCGCGAATCTTCGCTTCGGGGCCGATGAGCAAGGGCTCGAGCAAGTTTTCGTCACGCGCTTCGACGGCGGCGCGGATGGCCTCGGGCGAACACGGATGCACGATGGCCGTGCGCAGTGCGGGGCAGCATTGTGCGACGCGAATGAACGCTTCGTAGCGCACGTGGTCCTGGATGCGAGTATGTTGAGGATGGTCGCCCACGGTTTTTCCTCTATGTCTGGAATACATAGGTACCCGGGGCATCGGCAATGACATTGCCCTCGGCAAGCGGCAGGCCGATAGGCGGTGGCGCGACACGTTGCGCGCAGCAATGGGTACCAAGCCACGTGCTCCACGCGGGCCACCACGAGCCCTCTCGGCGTTCCGCCGAAGTGAGCCATTCGTCCGGGCCGATGCTGAAATCGGCGGCATTCGTCATTTTGATTCGGTAGTGGCGGTGGGGATGCCCCGGCTCGCTGACAATGCCTGCGTTATGGCCGCCGCTTGCCAGAACGAAGGTGATGTCGGTATCGGCGAGATAGTGGAGTTTGTAGACGGAGCGCCAAGGTGCGATGTGGTCCCGTTCGGTACCGACGACGAAAAACGGCGCACGGATGTTGCGCAGCGAAACGGGCCGTCCGTGAACGTTGTAGCGCGCGCACGCAAGATCGTTGTGAAGAAAGAGCCTGCGCAGATATTCCGAATGCATCCGGTAAGGCATGCGGGTCCGATCCGCGTTCCAGGCCATCAAGTCACTCGTCGGGCTGCGTTCGCCGAGCAGGTAGTTCTGTACGACGCGCGACCAGATGAGATCCTTCGATTGGAGCAGTTGGAACGATCCGGCCATCTCTTCGCCGCCGAGATAGCCGCGTTCCCACATCGCGCTCTCGAGAAAATACACTTGGCTTTCGTCGATGAAAAGCTGCAATTCGCCGGGCTCGCTGAAGTCCGTTTGCGCGCCGAACAACGTGATCGACGCGAGCGTGTCGTCTTGGCGGTTCGCCATTTCGGCAGCCGCGATGGCGAGCAGCGTGCCGCCTAGGCAGTAGCCGGCGGCGTGCACCTTGCGGTTCGGCACGATTCGCGCGATCGCATCGAGCGCATCCATGACGCCGAGGCTGCGATAGTCGTCCAGGCCCAAATCGCGATCGTTCTCGTCGACGTTTCGCCACGAGATGCAAAACACGGTGTATCCCTGGTCAACGAGGTAGCGCACCAGTGAGTTATGCGGCGAAAGATCGAGGATGTAGTACTTCATGATCCACGCCGGCACGATCAATATCGGCTCGGCGGCCACGTCGGCGGTCGACGGGCGATACTGGATCAACTCGATCAGATGGTTGCGAAACACGACACTACCCGGAGTCACGGCCACATCGACGCCTGGCTTGAACCGCGGCTCGCAAACAGGCGGCAGGCATCCGGCGATACGCCATGCGTCCGTCAGTGCGTTCCAGGTTCCAACGAGTAAGTTGATACCGCACGTCGCGGTCGTGCGTTCGATGACCGCAGGATTCGTTAGCGCAAAGTTGCCGGGCGAAAACACATCGAGCCATTGCCGTGCGGCAAACGATATGACGTCTTCATGGTGGCTCGTCGTTCCCGGCGTTTCATGCGTTGCGGCGCACCACCATTGCTCGGTGAGTCGAAATGCTTGCTGCCAGATGCGGAATGGAGCGATCTGCCACGCTGGGGCGCTGAACCGATCGTCGCTCGGCAGCGTCGGCTCGAGCGGTACGGCGCCGTATGCGGACTCGAGCAACTGGCGAAATTGGCGCACGGCGAGCGCGGCGAGTTCCAACTGTTTGCCTGGCGCGGCTAGCAGATGAATCGACCAATCCGCGAAAGCGAGCGCGAGTGCTGCGGGCGATAGCCCGCCAGTGGCCCGCGCGATCCATGCCTCCTTGGCATGATCGAGCGAGCGAAACGGACTCTCGGCTAAAAGCCCCGGCGGTGCCGCCTCACCATCGACCGCGCATTGATCCTTCCTGCGTGTGTCCATCGAGCTTCCTTTAATCGGCATGTGACCTGGACTGTACACATGCAACGCCAGACCAACATGACCTACGTCAACCGCATTGGGGCGCCGCGTTGCTTGCTCGAATGAGTTTTTTGTGACGGCGTGTCGATATTCGTCGTCCACTTAGCGCTCGATTGACGCACATCAAAGGGGGACGGACGCAACGGAAGAAGATGGAGGCTTGGGTTCAGGCGTCGGCGATATGCGTCGTGAGCGCTCGTTAGCGGTTCGTGAGGGCAATGCGCATTCCAGCTGCACGCGAAGCCATGCGCGGTCAGTTGACGAAGGGAGTTCGATGATGCGGGCGAAATATCGGATCGCGTTCGCGGCACTGGCGATATTCGTCGCTATTTTCGGCATCCTTGCCGCCGTCCATGGCTTGTTTTTCGATCAGGATAGTGTTGTGCGTTACGGCGTGGCGGCCGTTGTCATGGGCGTGGCGACATTTGTGCTGCTGCTTAATCCGCGAACGCCCATTGACGACGACGCGAGCCCGGGTTCGCGGAAATGAAAGGCATTCTCCGGCTGGCGTT
>JBQCDS010000324.1:0-2156 GCA_051961035.1 Trinickia sp.
GTCATCGATTCGGTGTCGGGCGGGGGCGCGACCGGCGCCTGAACGGAAAAGAAAAAACGCGCGAGGAAAAAATCCGCGCGCGTAAGCGAGAGGCAAGGGCGGCGCGGTACGAATCGCATCGCGCCGCCGCACCGGTTTGGATTGCGGTGACGTTACATATCCTTGAGCCGGGTGATCTTGGTGCCTTCGAGCGAAAGGTCGCCCATGAGGCCGGCGTTCGTCATCACGATGACTTCGACAGGCTTCGTAGCCGTCGTCGTATCGATGGCGCCGTTCGCGCCCATCTTCAGCACGGCGACCGAGGCATCGCCGCCGACGGACCAACCGTCACGCGAGCGGAACGAGTTCAATGCATCGTCGGTCATGAACAGAATGATGACGGCCTTCGATTGCGCGCCGGCCTGGAAGCCGAACGAGCCCGAGACGGTGTTGTAGTAGCCCACCGTCTGGCCGCCTACGCGCAACGCGCCATCCCCGTACTGTCCGCCCACGACGAAGCCCGCTTGGAACACCTTCGGGAACACCAGCACCCCGTGCGCCTTTTGGACGAGCTCGCGCGAGCCTGGCACTTGCGCATACAGACGCGAGAGCGTCGCATCGACGCCTGTGTTGATCTCCTGACGTTTGGACACTTTACTGCCCGGGCTTGCTCCGACTGGGTTGCCGTTGTTCGTGGTCGCGGTACAGCCGGCGAGCGCGAATGCGCCGACAACGAGGGCGGTGGCCGCCTTGCGCGTCAAGTTCAGTTTTTGCATGGACTCTCTCCGTTATGTTCCGTCGGTCAAACCGCTCGACGGCGGGCTTGGACGAAGCGTGCTCTCACAACGCAACGAGAGTCGAGCATGACGCATGCCCGGGGCCGGGACCGAATTTGTCCGGTCAGTGCGGCACCGTGCGCTTGACGACCGGCGGACGCCGCAGTGCGCGGCGAATACCGGCGAGGACCACGCCCACGGCGAAGATGAACGCGGCGGGCACGACCCAGTAGCCGACAAAAGCGTGCCAAAGGTAGAGAAAGAGCGTGCGGCGGCGCAGCGCATACTCGGCGATGGCGTCTTGCTGGCGCTGCGCGTTAGCGGCGAGCACCTCGGCGGGACAACCCGCCGCGCGCGCTTCGTCGGCTTTGCCATGGCAGCGCGCCGCGTCTCCCGCCGCGCGCTGGGCATCGGTCAGTGTCCATGTCGTCAGGGCGCGGTCGAGATCGACGACGTTGTAGGACATCTCGTCTCGAATCTCGTGTACCGCAACGAGCGCCACCGGGATCGCCCAAATCGCGATGGCGATCAGCCAGCGCTTGACCCAGCGGTTGTGTCTCCATGCCATGTATGCCTCCGCAACGCACCGCGCATCTACGACGAGACGGCGGCCCGATGGCCCCCAAGTCGTGAAGTTTCGCGGGCCGTCTTCGCAGCCATCATAGAAGAAATGCGACGAATCGTCGCTCCCCTGAACTACGGGTGTGACGAGCTAGCCGCCAAGCGGCCGCTGTCCTTCCGGTAATTCTTTCAATTGTCTCGGCATTTCCGATTCCGGCATCGAATAAGCGCGATGGGCGCTTTCGGTGCCATGAAAGGTGCGGGACACGCGCGAAGAGGAACGAATGTTGCATGCCATGCGAGCGGCCAATAGCGGCCGTCTCTTGCCGTAGAGCCCGACGCCGAGCGATCGGCAGCACGGCCACGCGGCCTTTCCCAACGGAGCGTCAGTCATGGCCGTACCGTTTTCCGAGCAGTACAAGGGATTTGCGATCGGAGTGCAGGCGCTCAGGCGAGCGAAAGAGCCCGACCAGTTGGACGACGCGCCGCGCCGGTTCGACATCGTCGTCACGATCTCGCGTAAGACGAGCGGCGAGCGCGGCAAGGCCGAGATGTTCGGTGTGCCGGAGCACGATCCGCTCGACGATCAATTGCAGGCGCATCGAATCGGCGTCCAATACGCGCGCGACATCATCGACGGCAAGGTCGACGGCACCTCGGTGGAACATCTTTGAGACCTTCGCGCGCCGCTCCGAAAAAGCCGGAGAGCCAAGCGCGGCGCGCGTTTCGCTGCTTCCGCGACAATTCGGGTCGGTATAAACCCGACCTTGCGGGGTGCCGTCCTTGCGCGCTAGCGAAGATCGGTCCAGCATCGGGGATCCCCGGTTCGCGCCGGGCCTG
>JBQCDS010000325.1:0-6181 GCA_051961035.1 Trinickia sp.
GAGCGAAACGCTACAACACGCTGCACACGCCGATGTTGGCCGACGGGTGAAGCGCAGGCAGCAGTATAAGGGTTTTTGCTACGGTGCGCCACTCCCAACGGTAGCGGCGTGGATCTGCGCCGCGATGAGGTGCCCGGGCGCGCCCGCCAGGGCCGGCGCGCCTCCCCGACAAGGGCGAAGAAGGACCGGCCGACATCCCCGCGACGCAATGACTGACGCCGTGGGGACGGTAAAGGGCGCGGAAAGGGCGCGGAAAGGGCGCGGAAAGGGCGCGGAAAGGGCGGAGTTAGCTCGCCGTGCCGTTTTTCAGCGATTCCACTAGCTCGACGTATTGCTGCTTCGCTACGTCCTGCCCCGTGCCTTTCAACGAGGCCCACGCGTCGTATTTATACTTGCCGACGATATCGGTGAAGCCGGGCTTTTCGCCATGCACGTCGCCGTCGGTGGCCTGCTTGAATAGCGCATAAAGACGCAGCAGCGTCATATTGCCCGGCTTTTCGGGCAGGGCTTTCACATCCACCTGGGCTTGCTCGAACTGCGCATCGACGTTGCTCACGATCATGTCTCCCATGCAAAACGATAAGGCCGCCGATCATAGCAAGCGTTCCCGCGTCGAAATCCCGAGCGATGCTTCCAAACGCGGCTGTGCCACATCGGGGCGGCGGGGCGCGGCATGACCCGCATTACAATAGCGCCCATGACATCCACCGTGCTGCTTGCTCTCGATACGTCGACCGAATACTGCTCGGTCGCGCTGCTCTCCTTGGACGCGCTCCCGAACGCCCCGCAACCGGCGGCGCCGCGCATCTGGACACGCCACGAACAGACGGGCGCCGTCTCGAGCACGCGCGTGCTGCCCGCCGTGCGCGAATTGTTCGACGAAGCGGGGCTCGCGCTCTCGCAGTGCAGTGCCGTCGCGTTCGGCGCCGGCCCCGGCTCGTTCACGGGGCTGCGTACGGCAACAGGCGTCGCGCAAGGCCTCGCGTTCGGGCTCGCTGTGCCCGTCGTGCCGGTCAGTACATTGCTGATTTGCGCTGAAAGCGCGCGCTTGCGCGATGCGTCGATTCAGCGCGTGCTCGCGGTGCTCGATGCGCGGATGGACGAAATTTACTGGGCTGATTACGCGTGGGACGAAGGCGCCGGCGAGTGGCGAACCTTGACGCCCCCATCGCTTGGCGCGCCTGAAACGCTAGCAGCCCCCGAGGTGCCGTTTGCGCTGGCCGGCAACGCCGCCGACGCATTCGGCGCGCGCTTGGCCGTTGCCGAGCGCGCGGTCGTCGTCGATCGCGAGGCGTTGCCGCATGCGCGGCCGCTCGCCCTGGCCGCGCTGCGCGCCTATCGGGCGGGGCGTACGGTTGCCGCCGAGCACGCGGCACCCGAGTACGTGCGCGACAAAGTCGCCCAGACGACGGCCGAGCGGCTTGCCGAGCGAGCAGCGCGCGGCGCTCAGGAGGCGCGATGAGCGGGGTGTTGTTGGCCGAGCGCTATCTGTCGCCGATGACGGAAGCCGATTTGGACGAAGTGGCCGCCGTCGAGCGCGAGGCCTACGAGTTCCCTTGGTCGCGCGGCAACTTCGAGGATTCGTTGCGCAACGGCTATTTCGGCATTTGCATGCGGCACGTGACCGGCGTGCTCGTCGGCTACTGCGTGTTGATGCCCGTCGTCGACGAGATGCATCTGCTCAATCTTTGTGTCGCGCCGCAAGCTCAGGGCACGGGCGCCGGTCTCGCCCTGCTGCGCGAGGCCGTGCGCCTGACATGCGCAAAGCAGCTCGCGGGCTTGCTGCTCGAGGTGCGGCCGTCCAACCTCCGCGCGCTTCGCCTTTACGAGCGTTTCGGGTTCACGACGATCGGCCGGCGCAAGAATTATTACCCCGCGAGGCGCCACGGCCGTGAAGACGCGCTCGTGATGCGCTACACGTGTGCAAAGGAGGGCGTTTGATGCCGCTCGATGAAGCCGCGCTCGAAACGCTCGGTTTGGGGACGCTGTGGGTGCGGCGCGGGCCGCCGGTCGACGGTGCCCGTGCGAAAGACGAGAAGGTGCGCGCGGTGTCTTCCGAGGCGTTGCGGGCCGATGCGCCGGAACCTATGCCCACGCCTAGGCCAGAGCGGATGTCCGCGCCGCGTGATCGTGCGCCGGCCCGCGAAGCCGCGCAAACGATGCGCCGCGTCGAGCCGCCGCCCGCGAGCCCCGAACAACGCGCCGCGGAGCCGACGGTCGATGAGCCGGCCTGGGACGACATCCCGCACGCGGCGCCGGCCCAATCGGATCGCATGGCTGAACCGGTCTTCGCGAACGATGAGCGCGAGGCAACTGGCGTTGCCGCACTGGACTGGGACGCGCTCGAGTCCCGTGTTTCCGCATGCGAGCGTTGCCGGCTTTGTGAAAAGCGGACGAACACGGTGTTCGGCGTGGGCGATCGCGCGGCGGATTGGATGTTGATCGGCGAGGCGCCCGGCGAAAACGAAGACAAGCAAGGCGAGCCGTTCGTCGGCCAAGCCGGCAAGCTGCTCGACGGCATGCTGCGCGCGCTTTCGCTTGCGCGCGGCGAGAACGTCTATATCGCGAACGTCGTCAAATGCCGGCCGCCCGGCAACCGGAACCCGGAGCCGGACGAAGTGGCGCGCTGCGAGCCGTATTTGCAGCGTCAGGTTGCGCTCGTCAAGCCCAAGCTGATCGTCGCGCTCGGACGCGTGGCCGCGCAAAGCCTGCTCAAGACCGATGAGAGCATATCGTCGCTGCGAGGCCGTGTGCATCGGTACGAGGACGTGCCCGTCATCGTGACGTATCACCCCGCCTATTTGCTGCGCAGCTTGCACGACAAGGCGAAGGCATGGGTCGATCTATGCCTGGCCGACGACACCTACCGGCAAGCCGTTGCACAAGAGCAGGAACGGCGATGAGCGCACTCGAGCCGGCCGCTGAATCGGCCGCCGCGCTCGATGCGCTGCAACGCGCGTTGGTCGATCCTTTCGTTCGCGATCTGGCGTGGTTGCTCTTCAGCGTGCCCCTGTTGCGCGGGCAGCCGCCCGCCGGCGAATTGGCGAGCGCCTTCGAAACGGCTCAGGAGCGCGCCGCCACCGTCGGTTGGCTGCGCGAGCTCGACCGCGATTCGAGCGCCTTGCGGCAAGCGTTGGCGGCGACGTCTATCGCGCGGCTCGGCCGCTATGCCGAGTGTTTGCTCGGCTACTTCCTCCAGCATGGCCCGGCGTGTCGGCTCGTTGCGGCGAATGTCGCGCTTCGGCTGGCCGGGCGCACGATCGGCGAGTGCGATTTTCTCGTCGAAACGGCGAGCGGGCGTCGTCTGCATTGGGAGTTGGCCGTGAAGTGTTATCTACACGCGGGCGGCGAACGGGCCGAATTGTCCGACTATGTCGGCCCCAATCTGCGGGACCGCTTCGACCTGAAACTCGCCCATTTGCTCGGTCATCAGTTGCCGTTGTCGGCGCGCGAGGAGTTCGGGGCGCTGGGGCACGTCGGGCCCTGGCAGCCGCAGATGTTCGTCAAGGGATGGCTCTTTTACCGTTGGGGCGAAGCGCCACCGGCTGCTCCGGCCGTGGATCCTGCGCATCACCGCGGCTTTTGGGCGACGCGAGGCGATTGGCGCGCGCTCAGCGCCGCTCTGGCCGGCGCACGCTGGGCCGAATTACCGCGCCTGGCTTGGCTCGCGCCACGGCCGGCGATCCAGGACGAGGGCGTCGAGGCGGCGGGCTTGGTATCGGCCGACACAATGGCCGACGCATTGGCCGATCGTTTTGCGCAGCAAGCGGCGCCGACCATGGTCGCAACGTTCGAGCGAGACGGTTCTGCACCCGGACATTGGCGGGAGACGCAGCGGGGATTCGTCGTACCGGACGAATGGCCGGACGAGGCTCGGGCCTACGCCTCGAGCGCCGCCTGATTGCTTGCCTTCGGGGCGTGCCGGCGGGCAGCATGCCCGCGCGCGCTACCACCAGCGATGAAAATGATGAAGCGGGCCGATCCCACTGCCAACTTGAAGCCGTGTGCTTTCACGCAGTGCGCCGACGAGATAGGCCTTGGCCTCGGTGACGGCATCGAGCCAGTTCGGCCGCTCGGTAATGAGCGCCGCGATCGCGGCCGATAGCGTGCAGCCGGTGCCGTGCGTTTGCTTGACGTCGATGCGCGCTGCGCCGAGGCGGTAGCTGCCGGTTGCGTCGATGAGCCAATCGGGGCTCTGAGCGCCGCCCAGGTGGCCGCCTTTCATGAGCACTGCCCGGGCGCCGAGGGCGCGCAGTGCTTCACCTTGTTGCCGCATGGCGGTTTCGTCGGCGGCGGGCGCATCGGCGCCGACGAGTGCCGCCGCTTCGTCCAAATTGGGTGTGACGAGCCCGGCGAGGGGCAGCAGCTCTTCGCGCAGGGCGTAAGCGGCGTCGGGGGCCAAGAGCGCATGGCCGTTCTTCGACAACATGACCGTATCGAGCACGACGCGAGCGGGCTGATGGCGGCGCAATGCCGCCGCGACCGCGCGCACGATGTCGGCGTTCGCCAACATGCCGATCTTGACCGCGTCGATGCGGATGTCTTCGAATACGGCATCGAGTTGCGCCGTGACGAATGCGCTATCGGGCGCATGGACGGCGCGCACGCCATGCGTGTTTTGGGCGGTTAGCGCCGTGATGACGCTCGCGCCATAGACGCCGAGCGCGGAGAACGTCTTCAAATCGGCCTGAATGCCTGCGCCGCCGCACGAGTCGGAGCCGGCGATCGTGAGGACGATGTGGATGGTGCGGGTCATGGCGGAAGGCCGCGAGCGCGGCCGTGCAAAGTCAGTGTCTAGCTTCGCCGATCAGCGCCACCGAATCGAAGGCGCGCTGATTGGCTTGATGGCGGCGAATGACGAACCACATCATGAGGCAGACGAACGTGCCGAACAAGTCGATGACGACCGAGACGGGTACGTCGAGCCAGACCAATGCGGCATACAGGCACAGCATGATGAGCACGGACAGGTTCTCGTTAAAGTTCTGAACGGCGATAGAGTGGCCGGCCGACAGCAGCACGTGCCCGCGATGCTGCAAGAGCGCGTTCATCGGCACGACGAAAAACCCCGACAGCGCGCCGACGATCATCAGGAAGAGGTAAGCGATGATGAGATAGCCGGGCACGTGTACACGGTCGAAATAAAAACCCCAATTAACCGGTATGAGATGGCGCGAATAGAACGCCATCGCCATGACGGCGAGCCCCATCAAAATGCCGACGGGCAGCACGGAAAGCGATTTTTTCAGCGGTACGCGCGCCGCCGCGAGCACCGCTCCGGCGGCCACGCCGACGGCGACGATCGCCTGCAAAATCGCGCCTTCCGACAACGACATGCCGAGCGACACCTCGGCCCATTTGAGAACGATGAACTGCAGCGTGGCGCCGGCGCCCCAGAAGAGCGTCGTGACGGCGAGCGAGATTTGGCCGAGCTTGTCGCGCCAAAGCGTCAGGAAGCAATCGGCGAAATCGGTGATGAGCTTGATGGGCCCATGTTGCTGTTTCGGGTAGCGTGCGCCCGTATCGGGAATGCGCAAGTTGAAGATGGCCGCTACGACATAGATGACCATGATCACGAGCATCGCCGCTTCGGCCGGCGTGGCGACGAAGCGCACGTGATGCTTGAGGATGTGCGCCGCGATGTGCGGGCTGATGAGCGCGCCGCCCAGCACGGTGCCGAGGATGATCGACGCGACGGTCGTGCCTTCGATCCAACCGTTGGCCGCCACGAGCCGCTCGGGCGGCAGCAGTTCCGTCAATATGCCGTACTTGGCCGGCGAGTAGGCGGCGGCGCCGAAGCCGACGATGCCGTATGCGGCGAGCGGGTGAGCACCGATCATCATCACGCAGCAGCCGACGATCTTGATCGTGTTCGTGACGAACATGACGCGCCCCTTGGGCCGCGAATCGGCGAAAGCGCCGACGAACGGGGCGAGCGCGACGTACGACAGGACGAAAAACAGCTTGAGCAGCGGCGTCATCCAGTTCGGAGCGTGCAGGTCTTTCAGTAGTGCTATGGCGGCAATCAGAAGGGCGCTATCGGCCAGCGACGAAAAAAACTGCGCGGCCATGATGGAGTAAAAACCTTTTTTCATCTGATGCGGTGCGGTCCTTTGCGGCGCGTCCTCCCCGGACGCGAGTGACGCGTTAGGACTTAGGCCGTTCGAAATGGGTTGTGCGC
>JBQCDS010000326.1:0-10482 GCA_051961035.1 Trinickia sp.
CGCGTTTTCGTTTCGAATACCTCCGACATCAACGGCGCAGTGACCACGCCCGACAGCACGGCACCTACAGCGAGGAGCGCCACGCCGAGCAACGACTGCGAGAGGACACCCGAGCCACCCAAGGAAAACGCCGGGTAGACCGACGCGATGATCACGACGCCTGTGGTTGCGATCGTCATGCGGCGGCCCACCCGATCCGAGAATAAACCGGCGAACGGGCAAAAGGCCGCGGCAAAGCAGAGTGCGAGCACCGTGACCAAGAGCGCGGCAGGGCGAGACAAATGGCCGGCTACCTGGAGGTAGGTCGCGAAGTAAGTCGTGAACGTATAGAACGACAGTGCCGTGACCGATATGAATGCACCGAGCTTGAGCATGTTCCGCGATTGCGACCGAAGCGTCTCAGCCAAAGGCGCGTGCGCGATTTCGTGCTTGCCCTCGAGCGCCTTGAACGCGGGCGTTTCGCCCAGGTTCACGCGCAGATAAACGCCAACGAGACCGACAGGGGCCGCGATGAGAAACGGAATGCGCCAGCCCCACGCGACCATCGAAGCCGATGACAGCGACGATTCAAGCAAATAAGCGACGACCGCCGCACACGCGAACGAAGAGAACGTCGAAACCGGAACGAAGCTGCCAAAAAACGCACGACGTTGGCGCGGCGCATGTTCCATGACGTAAGCGCAGGCGCCCGCGTACTCGCCGCCTGCGGAGAATCCTTGTAGGCACCGAACGACCGTGAGCAGCAGCGGCGCCCAGTAGCCGATTCGTGCGTAAGTGGGAAGAAGGCCGATCAAGGTCGTCGAGCCGGCCATCATCAGGATCGTGACCGCGAGCGTACGCTTGCGGCCGATGCGATCGCCGACGGTCCCGAAGAACATGCCGCCGAGCGGACGAAGCGCGAACGCGACCGCGAACACCGCGAACGTCTTCAATAGCCCGACAGTCGGATCGCCGCTAGGGAAGAACTCGCGCGTCAAGATCGTTGCGAGAAATCCGTATGCGGCAAAGTCGAACCATTCGACGAAGTTTCCGATTGAAGCTGCCGCGATGACGCGTCGCAGAGTGCTTGCGTCTACCAGCTGCGTTGCCTGAGTGGGCATGGTTGTCTCCTCTTTCACGTATCGGTCTTTGTCCGATGGTCAAAGAAGAGTAGGTCTTCGGACTACTTAGGTCTATACGCGTCGATTACCTAAGTAATCCCCACCACTCGTGATGATCCAAATTCCTCAGCAATCGCGCACGGCGGTGCTCGCGCCGATGGCGCCGGATGATGCCGCTTGCCGCGATCAGCAGCGCGACCGTACCGATCGCGATCCCCATCAGTGATGCGCCCATCGTCCCCTCGCTTCGTATCTGCGGCGCGCCGCAACGAAAATAACTGGATTCAGCGGGAAGGTTGAATGTCTACCCTGTGTCGGGACTCGCCGGCGCGACTGCCGATGCGGTATGGAGGAAGCGAGCCCTCTCCCATCGCGGCCGTGCGTCCGACCGCGCGCAAGATCGCCTGCCCTTGGGTCGTGATGCGCGGCCGGCGGTAACCTTCCGCAACGGATTCCCATACCACCAATTCATAGGCCAGTAGCGTGCGCAACTCGGTGCGTCCGAGTTCGATTTGCTCCGGCGCTTCGCCGACCAACATCAACGTGGTCAACTCGTGGGGACTCAGCACGGCCTCTCCTGTTGTAATCGGCTTAGCCTCACGGACAACCCGCTGTGACTCTGGGCGGCGCACAGTCAAATCATGATGCGCCCGGCCCGGATGACTTCGCCGTGGAACGTGGCCCTTTGCGTTCATCGCGAGCCGGCCGTTCCAAAATTGGAAGAGCCATTCTAACTGCCTTGAAACGGCACTCGCAGCACTTCTTTATAGGCACATTCCCTTATGCAACCGACTCGCCACGCCAACCCACGCGAGTTGCCCATTGGTTGCGCCCACAACTATTCGCGCGAGGTGCGATTCCCGAGTTCGCACAGGAAAAAAATGCAGGCTGCAACGCAGTGACGCGTCGACATTACCGAATCGCAAGTTCAAGCGCGCCTATGTCCATGTAATAGCATTAATAGGCGGAGTGGGAGCGACGCCGCATCGACGAACCTGCGCGGAAATTTGCGCAGAAAGCTAGGCCCGCCTCCGCTTTCCGGGTGCTACAAACGATGTGCCGCGTGGGGCCCCTGATGTCGCACGCTTGTAATGCGCGCAGTCGCGCTACACTGTCACGCCCCGCTATCGAAATACTCATGTTCGCGTCGCTCAATCATCCGCTCAGAGATCCGCTATCGAAGGAACTGCACGCGCGCCCGTTTCTCCGGATCGACGGCCCGGCTTCGTTGAGCCATCTCGCCATCTATTCCGAGCACGACGAGGAGATTCACGGCCATCTCTTGACGACATTGGCCGCCGCCTTGGGTTTGCCGGCGCCGACGCCGCAGCACAATCACTACACGGCCAAAAACGGCGACTGGCAAATCAAGTGGGAAAAGCACACGGAGTTCTCCACGTTCACGTTCGTCAAAGCGAGCGCCGAGGAAAACCTGTTTTCCGGCGCGGCGATGAAAACGCTTCCCGCTTCGTGGCTTGCCCTGCTGAAGGAAAGCGTCTTCGTGGCCGTCCATGCCGAACTGCGCTGCGGCGAAGATGCGCGGCGCACGCGCACGCGCATCCTGGAGCTGTTGCCCGGCCCCGTACTCGTGGGCACCAAAGTGCTTGCGGGCGGAGAAGTCTATTGCGATTGGCTCGTGCACGAAGATCACTTCTCGCGCTTTCTCGTTCTCGATCTTGGGTTCCGCGAGGCGCAGGCCGGCCGGCTCATCCAGCGTCTGTTCGAGATCGAGACTTACCGCATGATGGCCTTGCTCGCGCTGCCCGATGCGCGCCGTCACAGTCAATTTCTCGGCAAGCTCGACGCGTCGCTATCGGTTTTCATGCAGCGCATGGAAGAACCGGGCCATGATCACGATGACGCCTATCTGCTGCGTGAACTCACGCGCCTGGCAGGCCAAATCGAAGCACATGCGGGCCTCGAAACGCGCTTCAGCGCATCGGCAGCCTACGAAAAGCTTGTGCTCGCGCGCATTGCCGAGCTTCGCGAGGAACGAATCGAAGGCTTCCCCACCATTGCGGAATTCATGCAGCGCCGGCTGTTGCCGGCGATGCAAACGTGTGGTTCAGTGTGGGCGCGTCATCAGCAGTCGGCAACTCGCGTGGCGCGCGCCGTCGATCTATTGCGCACGCGCGTGAACTTAGCGCAGGAAGAGCATACGACGGCGCTGCTCGAAGGCATGAACCGCACGGCGCGTACGCAATTGCGGATGCAGCATGCCGTCGAGGGTTTATCCGTGGCGGCCATCTCTTACTACGTCCTGAATCTTTCCGGCGCGGCGCTGCGCGCACTTCACGCCGCCCATCTGTCGCTCGACCCGGAGATCGTCGAAGGTTTTCTCATTCTCCCGGTGGTCGCCGCGGTCGTCCTGTTCACGGGGCGAATTCGGCGGCTCGGCCACGAAGAGCCGCACCGCACGGAGCATCGGTAAGGCGGTAAAGCGCCGCGCCGGCCCGCTTCTTGGCCGGCAGGACACCTAGTCGATGCCCGTCTGGAAGGCCCGCATCGCCCGGCACGCGCTGCTGCGACGGGTGCTTGACGGAACCGGTCCCTTCACGTCATTCAAGTAGTACTAACGATTCCGAACTCATTCATACAAATGGGTTAACCCTGCGCGTGCGCGTCGAAAGCTCAATTATCGGCGCGAATTGCCGACAACCTATTCAATACCTCCTTCCGCAGCCTGGCGCGACGGGCGCTCATCAACTTGTCCATTCTCCGCAATATAAGGTCACAAAAGAAATGAAGTTGACATCCTCGATTGCATTCAAAATCACCGCCGTGTCGAGCGCCGCTTTGGCGATCACCGTCGTCATGTTGACCGCGGTGGGCGCAATCAACGTCCGGCAGCAAGCGGTGGATGCATTTGCGAGTGCGAGCAGCGCGAAGATCGGTCAGGCCGACGACGCGCTCGATGACACCTTTAGCGACTTTGAACACAATCTCAACTACCTGACCGGGCTCGCGCCCATTCAGGCAGCGGACGACAGCCTCACCAACTATCTCACGCACGGCGAGATGACCGCCGACGGCCATGGTCCCGTCGAGACGGCGATCTTCGATACCTTCAAACAGTTTGGCGAAAGCCATCCTAACGTGCGTTACCTCGACATCGGTACGAAGTCCGGCGGGTACGTGCAATGGCCGATCGAAAGTTTTCCCAGCGGCCACTACGATCCGCGCGTCAGGCCTTGGTATCAACTCGCGATGGCAACGCCCGACAAGGTTGTGAGGCCCGCGCCCTACCTCAATGCAGCAAGCGAGGGCGGCGTATGCATTTCGTTTTCGAAGACGTTGAAAAACCCGCAAGGCGAGATCATCGGCGCAATGGAGGCCGATATCACGCTCGACGCCTTCGCGAAGGCTATGAGCAGTATCCACTTCGGCAAAACCGGGTACGTCATGGTTGCGGACAACAGCGGCAAAATCCTGATCGATCCGCGTGACAAGTCCCATGGGTTCAAAGAAATGAAGAGCCTCGGTGGCGGCTATCAGCAACTGGCGAACGCGGCGGACGGGTTGGCAACGGTGGACATCGATGGCACCGCGTATCGGGCCTATATTTTCACGTCGCCTCATAACGGTTGGAAGTACTACGCCCTCGAGCCGAACTCGGAAATGATGGCCTCGGCAAACCGCCTGACCGTCATGCTGATCGGCACTGGAATCTTGGTTTTTGCAGTGGCGCTCGCGATGCTTATCGCACTCGGCCGCCGCATGACGTCGCCGTTGCGCCATCTCGCCGGTTCCATGTACGAGATTGCGGCCGGTGATGGCGACATGACGCGCCGCCTGCCGCACGTCAGCAACGATGAAGTCGGGCTCCTCGCCACGCAATTCAACGCATTCGTCGAAAAGCTGCATGGCGTGCTCGTCAAGGTGCTCGCGAGCAGCCGCGAATTCGAAGTCGCTGCCGGCGAGGTATCGATGGGCAACGGCGATTTGTCGGCACGCACGGAGCAGCAGGCCGCTTCGATTCAGCAAACGGCCGCGACGATGGAGCAACTTGCAAGTACGGTGCGTGAGACGGCAACGCAAGCGATCAACGTGAACAGTGTTGCCACAGGCGCGGTGGAAGTGGCGCGCCGGGGCAACGAAGCCGTTTCGACCGCAGCGCACACGATGGGTGCGGCCGTCGAGCAATCGGGACGCATCGAAGGCATCGTTGCGATGATCGAAGGCATCGCGTTCCAAACCAACATTCTGGCGTTGAACGCCGCCGTGGAATCGGCACGCGCCGGCGAAAGTGGCCGTGGGTTTGCCGTCGTGGCTTCCGAAGTCCGGAACCTCGCGCAACGTTCGACCAGTGCCGCCAAGGAGATCAAGGTTCTGCTGGACGCATCGGTTCAAAACGTGAGAGCCGGCGCCGAACAGGTCAATTTGGCGGGCCGCACCATTGCCGAATTGACGGATGCCATCGGCAACGTGGCGACGATCACCGCTGACATCTCCGCGTCATCGAGCGAGCAGAGCCGCGCGATCGACGAGATCAATCAAGCGGTATCGCTGATGGATCAATCCACGCAGCAAAACGCCGCACTGGTGGAGGAAATCGCGGCCGCGTCGCAGTCATTGAAATCGCAAGGGCGAGAACTGCATACGACCGTTAGTTTCTTTAAGCTGGGTTGATATGCGCTTAGCGCTTAGCGCTTGACTCTTACGCTTGCGCACCGCATTGGGCCTGCACGCGCGAGTAATCTCAAGCAGCAACGGGCTCCTGGTAGCACGTCTCCACGATCCACTCTTGCAGCGTGACCTCGATCGTGACGAGCGAGCGGTTTGCGCCGGGTACGAAGCAGCCCGCGTACATTCGGCCGTTCGTATCGGCAACCATGCCGCTAATGGACGTGCGCGTGCCGGCATCGAGCGAGACTTCGCCGAATGCATTGAGAATTTCGACGCCCGGTCCGGCCACCGTGAAGGGCTGGGCCATCTGCGCCCATCCGTGCGAGAGGTTTGCTTCCACGAGACTGCCCACCATGCTGCGCACCACCGCACGCATGACAGCGTGCGACGAGCACAATGTCTCTAACGCCTCGATGATATCTTCGCCAGGTTTGAGCCGCGCGACCACGAGGCGGCCGTAGTGGCCCGATTCAACGGTAATGAAGTTCGAATGTGTCGTGTTCATGGGCGTCACACCGGTTGGAGCAAATCAAAGGCGGTTTCGGCGTCGGACGACACGACGAGTCCGATGCCTTTGAAAAGGCAAAGCCGAATGTGCAAACCCGCAGCGGCCGCGAATGTCTCGTCGAGAATCACATGACCGCCATGGTGCTGGCCCTGCTCGTCGACAAACCCCCCGTGACAATGCAGGATGTGCGTGCCGTCCTGACGGCGTCCGATGGTGATCGCAGCGCCGATCAGCGTGCTCTCGCCGGTGCAGACGATAGGTGGGCCGTAGACGTAAGGCCGCAGGCCGTGCGCGGCGTGCATCATCACGTGATACTGCACCCGCGCGCACGCGCCGGCCGCGATACGACCACAGCCCGCATCCGCGTGCCACCCGTCGAGCAGGCGGCGCAATGCTGCACCGACACGCGTGCCGCCGGGCAGCGCGATGCGGAACTCGCGCGTGCGCTCGCTGGTACTGGCATCTAGCACGCGAGGCGTCTCCGCGCGGCCCGGATGCTTGACGGGTAATGCGCCTGCCGCCCTACTGCTCCGGCACTCGCCTTGCGCTCGTGCCGCAGAGCTGTCCGGTGAAAACTTCGTTCGAAGCATGGATTAGGTTCTCCTGGCTATGCCCGGGTAGGGCGCCCGCCTCGATGCAAGAAGAGTGCCGGCACGCAGTCGATGCGCGAGCAACGAACGGAAAAACCAGCCGCCGCGGGCGTTGCATGCGGATACGACGGCGGCGCACAAGCATGCTCCACATGCAACCCGAGCAACCCACGCAACACCTGTCGCGCGCGAGCGCAACAGGTGTTGCGCTCTGCTTCAGGCACGGACCTTGAGCTGCGGGCCCAGACGCTCGGCGAGTTTGACGAAGATGTGGATGCAGGGATTGTGATTGAGTTTGTTCCAGGTCACGTTTACGTCCACATACGGTGGGTTGGCAAGCGTGCGGAATTTCACGTTGGCTGGCCGCGCCGTTTTCATCGAGCGATGCACGAGCGCGACGCCTATCCCCTGCCCGACGAGATTGACGATGGTTTGCTGGTAGTTGGTTTCCAGACGGATCTTCAGTGCGAAGCCGCTACGCTTGCAGTGCGAGACGATCGCGTCGTAGATGTAGGGTGCGGCCACGCGCGGCGAGATGAGGAAGGACTCGTTGCGCAAACGGGCTGCATCGAGCGCGCCGCTGCCCCGGGCGAGCGGGTGCTCGGCGGGCAGCGCCACGACCAGCGGCTCGCGAAACACCGTGCGGGTTTCGAGGCCTTCGGTATCGCCCGGTGGATACATGATCGCGACGTCGGTGTTGCTCTCCCGGATGCCCTGTATCAGCAGGCGCGGAATCGATTCGGTGAGATGCACGTCCACGCCCGGAAACTCCGACGTGTACGCACGCGTGATGGGCGGCATCACGCTATAGGCCGCGGCGAACATGAATCCCACCGAAAGCGAGCCGCTATGGCCGAGGTTGGCCGCGAGCGCATTGCGCTTTGCGCGCTCAACCGAGGCCAGAATCTCCTTCACGTCCTGAAGAAATTGCTCTCCGGCCGCCGAAAGGTTCACGGTACGGCGCGTGCGATCGAACAGCACTACGCCCAATTCATCTTCGAGCAATGCGATCTGACGCGAGAGCGGCGGCTGCGAGATGTGCAG
The DNA here is from genome assembly GCA_051961035.1 of Trinickia sp. Taxonomy (GTDB): domain Bacteria; phylum Pseudomonadota; class Gammaproteobacteria; order Burkholderiales; family Burkholderiaceae; genus Trinickia. The sequence continues at coordinate 7,869 of JBQCDS010000326.1, forward strand.
CCGTTCTGCCGCACGCCCGAAGTGCAGCGTCTCACATAACACCGCGAAATACTGTAAATGTCGCAGCTCCAATTTAATACCTCAAAGGTATTACAGAGTGGTGATTATTGTATTGGAAAACATCAATCGCGCACATTACTCTGACGATCACGGCAATGCAACGAGCATTGCAAAGACCGAAACAGGCGGCCACGGCCGCGTCCTGAGAACGGAGACATCAGTGAGCGCTTACAAAGCAGCCCACCATGGCCGTGTCCGGAGCCAAGGGAACAGCCCGCATGGCAACGATGAAGAGCAGCTCGAGATGGACAGCGCGATGCGCGAGGTCATGGCCCGTGGTCAGCGCTTCATCGAACGTGGCTTGCCCGTACTCATTCTCGGCGAGACGGGTACCGGCAAGGAATTGCTTGCCCGAGCGCTGCACCGATACGGAGCGCGCGGTAATGCACCTTTCGTGGCGCTCAATTGCGCCTCAATCCCCGAAACGCTAATTGAAAGCGAGTTGTTCGGTTATGCGCGCGGCGCGTTTTCCGGTGCATCGCCCGGCGGAATGAAGGGCAAGCTCGCCCAAGCGCACGGCGGCACGCTGCTTCTCGACGAGATCGGCGACATGCCGCTCGGCCAGCAGGCGCGCCTGCTGCGGGCGCTCTCGGAAGGCGAGATCACCCCGCTTGGCGCGAGCGCACCGCTGGCGCTCGACTTCCAACTCATTTGTGCGACGCATCAACGGCTCGACGCGCTCATCGAAGCCGGCCTGTTTCGCGCCGATCTCTACTATCGCATCGCCGTGGGCGTACTGCGTCTGCCGCCCTTACGCCATCGCAGCGACCTGCGTGCGCTCGCCGAGCGCATCTCACAGGAAGAGGCCGGGCACGCGGTATCGATTGCGCCCGCCGCATGGCAGCGCCTGCTTGCCTGCCAGTGGCCAGGCAACCTGCGCCAGTTGCGGGCCGTACTGCGCTGCGCGTGTGCCGTCGCGCGTGATATGCATATCGAAGCGGACGATCTGCCCGCCGAACTGCTGCAGGGGCGCACCGATGTGGGGGCGAGCACCCGTGTGTCGACAGCCGGAACAGGGCTGCGCATACCGCGCACGGCAGGCGCCGACTTCGGCACGCAGCGCGAGCGCATTCTACGGGTGCTCGCTCATACGCGCTGGAACCTGTCAGTCGCGGCGCGCGACCTGGGAATCTGCCGCTCCACGCTGTATCGGCAACTCAAATCGCTCGGTATCCCACATATTCGCGACGCCGGTGCGGCGCTCGTCGAAAACGAATGGGCCATGACCGACCTTTCGACGTCTAGCTGGCCACCACTCGCCTGAACACTTCGAGACTACGTGTCCCGGCGCCTCAGCGTTAAAGCATCACGCCCGCAGGTTTGAGCGGCGAGCGCCGCCGCATTCGCAGCGGCTTTTACACAAGGCCGGCACACCGGCTCAACAGGAGACAGCCATGCAGCCCATCAGTCGACGTTCGTTCCTACAGGCGCTCAGCGTTGCCGCTGCCGGGCCCGCTCTCGCGCTGGCGCCACGCTTCGCGCACGCCGCTGCCGAATTCACACTGCGCTACGCGAACAATCTGCCGGCCTCGCATCCCACCAACGTCCGGGCGAAAGAGATGGCCGCACGCGTACGTTCTGAATCGAAGGGCCGCGTGGAAATCCAGATATTTCCCAATAATCAGTTGGGTAGCGATACCGACACGCTCTCGCAATTGCGCTCGGGCGCAGTGGACTTCTTCACGCTTTCTCCGCTCATTCTCGGCACGTTCATTCCCGCCGCGCAGATCAGCGGCATGGGCTTCGCTTTCCAAGATTACGACAGCGTGTGGGCCGCGCTCGACGGCGACCTCGGGGCGCACGTGCGCAAGCAGATCGGCGCGACCTCGATCTTCGCCTTCGACAAGATTTGGAACGGCGGCTTTCGCCAGATCACGACGGCCGAAAAGCCCGTCACCCAGCCGAAGGACCTGCAAGGCATGAAGCTGCGGGTGCCGCCGAGCCCGCTATGGACTTCCATGTTCAAGGACTTCGGCGCTTCGCCCGCCAGCGTGAATTTCGCCGAAGTTTATTCGGCCTTGCAAACCCATGTGGTCGAAGGTCAGGAGAACCCCCTCTCGATCATCTACACGGGAAAGCTCTACGAAGTACAGAAGTACTGTTCGCTCACCAACCACATGTGGGACGGCTTCTGGTTCCTCGGCAACAAGGATTCATTCTCGCAACTGCCCGCCGACTTGCAAACCATCGTGCGAAACGCCATCAACGACGCGGCGCTCAAGCAACGCCACGACGTGACCCAAATGGACCAGACCCTGCGCTCAAAGCTCGAAGGCGATGGACTGAAGTTCACCGAGGTGGATCGGGCCGCATTTCGCAAGCAGTTGCAGACGTCGGGCTTTTACGCCGACTGGCAAAAAAAGTTCGGCCCACAGGCGTGGGCGTTACTGGAAAGGTACACCGGCAATCTGGGGTGAACCATGCAGACTTCGCAAACCCTCATCCAAACCGGCCTGCGATCCGGCGCGCCTGCCAGCTCGATGCACTTGATCTCGCGCGCAGTGATTCGTCTAATCGAGTTTTCGGCGGCCGCGCTGCTCGTGGCCGAAGTCTC
>JBQCDS010000327.1:0-5091 GCA_051961035.1 Trinickia sp.
ACGATCGCACGATTCAGGACGTGCAGTCGCTCAGAGCGCGCATCGATCACAAAATCTTGGATTCGCTCTCGGTGTCGAGCCAGATGCAAGTCTCGCATTCGATGACCGATGCGCGCGAAACCGCCGCGCGCGCCGTGCTCACGGGCCCGCTCGCATCGAGCACGGCACTCGCGGCCGGCAACTTCACGAATCTGCCGCTGCAAGACCTTTATGTGCAGTTACAAAGTCACGACCGCGTGATTCAGAACCGCTCCATCAGCGACGATACGATTGTGCGCTACACATTCAACACGGGGCCGATCAGCCACGATTTGATAGCCGGCGCGCAGATCGGGTACGAGGCATACAGCAATCAAGCTTACGCGCGCAATAACCTGCCGATCCTCTCGCTGATCGATCCCGTCTACGAGAGCACGCCGTCGAACGTCACGCAGACCACCGGCAACTATGCCCAATCCGGCGCGACCTCGCTGGCCGCCTACCTGAACGATACGATTTCGATCGGCTCGCATTGGAAGGTCGTGGGCGGCGCGCGCTGGGATCGCTTCCAAGCGCATATCAGCAACACGATCAACTCACCGGGTTATACGGCCCAGACCAATTACTTCACCAGTGTGCGGGCCGGTGCAATCTATCAGCCGACCGATTGGCAGTCGTACTACTTCTCCTACGGCACCTCGTTCAATCCTTCGCTCGAAGCGCTCACCGTCACCAACTTCACACAAAACCTCGCCCCCGAACATACGAACTCGTATGAGGTGGGCGGCAAATGGGATTTGCTCGGCGGCAATTTGTCGGTGACATCGGCGCTGTTTCAGGAGGAGATGGACAACGCACGCACCCAAGTGTCCTCGACCGAATACACGCTCGACGGCGATATCCGCGTGCGCGGGTTTCAGGCGGGCGTGACGGGTCACATATTGCCGAACTGGCAATTGTTCGGCGGCTACACGTACATGGATGCGACCGTCTTGCGCGCGCGGGACGGCACGCAGGGCCATACGCCGGCCAACACGCCGCGCAATACGCTGACGCTCTGGACCACGTATAACTTCACGCCCCATTGGCAGATCGGCGGCGGACCGACGTATATGTCGGCGCGCTATGCCGCGAATACCAACTTCGTGCAGGTTGGCGGCTATACGCGTTGGGATGCGATGGCCGCTTATCACGCGAAGAAATGGGACTTGCGACTGAACCTGCTGAACCTCACGGACAAGTTCTACTACGACGCCCTTATTCAGTCCGACGGCGGACGCTCGGTACCGGGCATCGGCCGCACGCTGCTCGCCACATTCGAATACCGTCTTTGATGATCCGGCCGCTGCTCGCATCGGCGCCGCTTCGGCATGAAGCGCGCGGCCGGGCTCGCGCGGCTTGAAGGAAACATTGCAATGTTGCTACAGATCCCCGGCGTGCTAAACGCCGAGCAGATACGAAACGTGCGTGCCCGGCTCGACGCTGCCGGCGACGCCTGGGTCGACGGCCGTGCGACGGCCGGCTACTCGGGTGCCCCGGTCAAACGCAATCGGCAGATTGCCGAACACACGCCGATTGCGCGCGAACTTGGCGACGTGGTTCTCGCCGCGCTCGAACGCAATCCGATTTTCATTAGCGCGGCCCTGCCGAACCAAGTGTATCCGCCCCTGTTCAACCGCTACGAAGGCGGCATGACGTTCGGCAATCACGTCGACGGCGCGGTGCGCGTTCTGCCGAACGGTATCAAGCTGCGCACGGACGTTTCGGCCACGCTGTTCCTGTCCTCGCCCGACGAGTGTGACGGAGGCGAGCTGACGATCGAAGATACGTACGGCAGCCATGCCGTGAAGTTGCCGGCTGGAGACATGGTGCTTTATCCGGCGACTAGCGTTCACCGTGTGACACCCGTCACGCGCGGCGTGCGCATCGCGAGCTTCCTCTGGGTGCAAAGTCTCGTGCGCAGCGATGCCCAGCGCGCGCTGTTGTTCGATATGGACAACGCTATCCAACGCTTGAATGCGACCGATGCCGACGAACTCGCTCGGCGGAATCTCGTCGGCTGTTACCACAACCTTTTGCGTCTTTGGAGTGAACCGTGACTGTGTCTGAAGCCCGTGTGCCGCGGGCGTCGGGGTACGCGAGATTGCTCGCCGTATTTGACAACGCGATGTGCGAATCCTTCTTCGGCACGCTCGAAGCGGAGTTGCTCATGCGCGAGCGCTTCGCTACGCACGAACAGGCGCGCGGGCGTTTGTTCTGGTTTCTGGAGGGCTGGTATAACCTGCGCCGCGTACCCAGCAGCATCCGCTATCGCTCGCCGCTCGAATTCGAAGACGAGCACATAAAAAATAGAATCCTGCTCCCGTGCGGTTGACCGCTTAGCAGCCCGTTACACCAACCACTTGCGCAACGCTTCCCACGCTCGTAACTTCTCAGCATATGGCACCGCGGCATACGCGGGACTGCTCGACGGCAGCTTGACCAGGTCGAGCGATGCACGGCTTTCGGCCAACAACTGCATGCCGATCTTCGCCGCGGTGCCGCCATTGAACGCTACCGCAGCGAGATTCGGCAACGCAGTCACCAGCGCCGCGAGATCATTCGTCGCATGATCGCGAATGCGGCTATCGAGGCTGCCTTCCCGTTTCGCCTTCGCAATCACATCCCACAGCCCCACCCGATGATCGAGTAGCGCTTGCAGCCGCGCCTCGTATTCCATGTTGGGCAACGCTACACCAATCACATCCCCCATCAAATGCCAAAACCGATTCTGCGGATGCGCGTAATAACGGCTTTGCGCGAGCGAGGCTTCGCCAGGCAGGCTGCCGAGCACGAGGATGCGAACGCCCTCGTCCACGACGGGAGCGAATGAATGCTTGAAAGTCACGACGACGAAGGCGACGGAAATCGAGAGCGCGGCGCGAGCGGGCTACGCTCCGCCGCACGCCTCGGCCCGTGCCCCGCATGCGAAGGCCGCGCGGGACGCCCGCCGCGGTCGTGCGGAAGATGAAGACCGTGAGAAGAAGGCAAATCGCCACGCACCTCGGCAACCCGACATGCATCGAGATGCGCCCACAACGCGGGCAGCATGCACTCGGTCACCATGAGCGGCGCACCGTGCCGCACGAATACCGAACGGCGCGCGAGCAACTCATGCGGCGCGTGCCCCGCGATTTGCCGCCGCGCCAGCACCGCAAGCGGATGGCGGCGCGCCAACCGCGTACTGACGAGCACCGAGCGCGCGACGGTGCTGTCGGCATAGAGCAACTCGGCGAGCGGCCGCGTGGAAAGCCGCCGCATCGCCTGCCAGACGCTACGGCTGGCAGCGAGCGGCGCGATGCTGTGCGCAGCGACGAACGGCACGCCGTCCACTTCGAGCACGACTTCCCGCACCCACACGCGCGTCCGCGCAGCGATACGCAATGCGGCGCACTCGTCGGGCCAAGCGCAATCGACGGCTTCGCGCGTGACGCGCACCCGCACGTTGCCGAGCGCACGCAAATGCGCTGTCAATGAACCGCCGCGCGTCAGCCAGTCCTTCTGATCGAACGTCGACACAGGCCTTTGCGCCGCTCGCCAAGCCCGGCTCGCGGCATCGTAACGCAGACGCGCGGCGCGCATCACCGCGCGATCAAGAGCGCGTTGGTGCGCTTGACGAAGCTCGCCGGATCCTCGAGCGTACCGCCTTCGGCCAGCACCGCCTGGTCGAACAGCAGATTGCACCAGTCGTCGAAATTGCCGTGCTCCGGCGACAGCGCCTTCACCAACGCGTGTTCAGGATTGATTTCGAGGATCGGATGAAACTCGGGCGTCTTTTGTCCTGCCGCTTTCAGCATGCGCTGCAAATAGCCCGTCATTTCGCCTTCGTCGGCCACGAGGCACGACGGCGAATCGGTGAGCCGGAACGTCAAGCGTACGTCCTTCGCCTTATCTTTGAGGACGTCTTTCATCTTCTCGACGAGCGGCTTCATCGTCTCGCCGATGGCCTCGTGCGCCTTCTTCTCTTCGTCGTCGAACGCATCGATGTCGAGGTCGCCGCGTGCCACGCTTGCAAGCGGCTTGCCGTCGAACTCGGTGAAGTACGCGAGCGCCCATTCGTCGACGCGATCGGTCAACAGCATCACCTCGATCCCCTTCTTGCGGAACACTTCGAGATGCGGGCTGTTCTTCGCCGCCTGCCAGGTATCGGCCGTGACGTAGTAGATCTTCGTCTGCTCGGGCTTCATGCGCGCCACGTAATCGGCGAGCGAGACCGTTTGTTCGGCGGAGTCGGTATGCGTCGACGCGAAGCGCACGAGCTTCCCGATACGCTCGCGGTTCGCGAAGTCTTCCCCAAGCCCTTCCTTGAAGGCTTGGCCGAACTCCTTCCAGAACGTCGCGTATTTCGCCTTGCCTTCCTCGGTCTCGGCATTGGCCATCTCTTCGAGCATCGACAGCACGCGCTTGGTCACGCCCTCGCGAATCGCCTTGACGTCGCGGCTCTCCTGCAAAATCTCGCGCGAAACGTTCAGCGGCAGGTCGGCCGAATCGACGACACCTTTCACGAAGCGCAAATACGGCGGCAGCAATTGCTCCGCGTCGTCCATGATGAAGACGCGCTTCACGTAGAGCTTCAGGCCACTGCGATGATCGCGATTCCACAAATCGAACGGCGCATGCGCAGGCACGTAAAGCAACTGCGTATACTCGCTGCGGCCTTCGACACGGTTATGCGTCCACGCGAGCGGGTCCTGCTCGTCGTGCGCGAGATGGTGATAGAACTGCTTGTACTGTTCGTCGTCGATGTCGCTTTTCGACCGAGTCCACAGCGCGCTCGCTTGATTGACGGTTTCGTCTTCGTCCTTGACGACCATCTCGCCCTTGTCCGCATCCCATTCCTCCTTCTTCATGAGAATCGGCAGCGCGACGTGATCCGAGTACTTGCGGATGATCGATTTGAGCCGGTACGAGGACAGCAATTCGTCTTCATCGGCACGCAGATGCAGCGTGATCGTCGTGCCGCGCTGCGCGCGCTCGATCGTCTCGACGGAGAAATCGCCCTCGCCCGCGCTGATCCAGCGCACGCCTTCGGATGCCGGCAACCCGGCACGGCGCGTTTCGACGGTGATTTTG
>JBQCDS010000328.1:0-4309 GCA_051961035.1 Trinickia sp.
ACCCCTTGAAATTCCATGCAACACGCTCCACGTACTGGGCGGAAAACGGCCAGGAGCCAATCGGAATAAGGAGTGTCGCCATGCAAATGATCTACAACAGCCCCAACTATTGTGTCGTCGAGTTCGCACCGCAAGCGGGCCATCTGGCGATGAACGCAGGTGGCTACGAAATCGTAGACAAGAACACGCAGCGCGAGATCTTCATCGACGGCGCGATGGCGGCACAGTTTCGCGAACACGTCCGCAAGCTGATCGAAGAAGAGCCCACGCTCGACGAAGTCGACGAGTTCCTCGGTCAATTCGACAGCCTCATGACGCAGCCCGTCGTGCTTCACTGACGGCCCTTTAGCCGCAAGGCGGCACCACACTCGTTCATCGAACCCCGTCCGGCACGCCGGACGGGGTTTTCTTTTGCGCGACGTGCGGCGCGCGACGGCCGGCGCCGGACGTTAAGCGGCTGGGCCCGGGCAGCCCGAGCCGGCAACCGCTACAATGGCAGCTTCCCAGATTACGCACCGAGCCCGCTCGCCATGAATCCGTCCGCCGCCGCTTCCGCCGCATCGCCCGCTATCGGCACGCACTACACGCGAGGCGCAGCGCTACCTGCGCTGCTCGCGTCGCGCATTTTGATCCTGGACGGAGCCATGGGCACGATGATTCAGCGCTATAAGCTCGACGAAGCGCGGTATCGCGGCGAACGCTTCCGGGATTTCGCGCGCGACGTCAAGGGCAACAACGAGTTGCTCTCGCTGACGCAGCCGCAGATCATCCGCGAGATTCACGAGCAATATCTGGCAGCGGGTGCCGACATCATCGAAACCAATACGTTCGGCGCGACGTCCGTTGCGCAAGCGGACTACGGGATGGAATCGCTCGCGCGCGAGATGAATCTCGAATCGGCCAAGCTCGCGCGTGCGGCATGCGATCGATACGCCAGCCCCGAGAAGCCGCGCTTCGTCGCCGGCGCGATCGGGCCGACCCCGAAGACGGCCAGCATTTCACCCGACGTGAACGATCCGGGCGCGCGCAACATCACGTTCGACGAGTTGCGCGCGGCATATTACGAGCAGGCGCAAGCGCTGCTCGACGGCGGGGTCGATTTGTTCCTCGTCGAGACGATCTTCGATACGCTGAACGCGAAAGCCGCGCTGTTCGCGCTCGACGAGCTGTTCGAGCATACGGGACAAGTGCTGCCCATCATGATTTCGGGCACGGTGACGGACGCCTCGGGCCGCATTCTGTCGGGGCAGACGGTCGAAGCGTTCTGGAATTCCCTGCGCCACGCCAAGCCGCTGACATTCGGGCTGAACTGCGCAATCGGCGCAGCGTTGATGCGCCCGTACATCACCGAGCTCGCCAAAATCTGCCATACCTACGTGTCGTGCTATCCGAACGCGGGGCTGCCCAATCCGATGAGCGATACCGGCTTCGACGAAACGCCGGAAGATACCTCCCGGCAACTGCGGGAATTCGCGCAGGCCGGGCTCGTCAATCTTGCGGGCGGCTGCTGCGGCACCACCCCGGAGCACATCGCGGCGATAGCCAAAGCGCTGAGCGGCGTGAAGCCGCGCGCGGGGTCACATTATCGCGACGCGGCTTGAAGCGGGCACGCTACGCCGCTTTTCGCTCACGCAATACCGCCATCCATCGACAATCACCCTGACCGAACACATGATGCGCCTTGCCGGCCTCGAGCCGTTTAACGTCGCCTCCGGCGCGCTCTTCATCAACGTCGGCGAGCGGACGAACGTCACGGGCTCCAAGGCGTTCGCGCGCATGATCCTCAACGGCAAGTTCGACGAAGCGCTGGCGGTCGCGCGCCAACAGGTCGAGAACGGCGCGCAGATCATCGACATCAACATGGACGAGGCCATGCTCGATTCGAAGGCGGCGATGGTGCGCTTCATGAATCTCATCGCCTCCGAGCCCGATATCGCACGCGTGCCGATCATGATCGATTCCTCGAAGTGGGAAGTGATCGAAGCGGGTCTCAAATGCGTGCAAGGCAAGGCCATCGTCAACTCGATCTCGCTCAAGGAAGGCGAAGACGCATTCCGTCACCACGCCCGGCTCATTCGGCGCTACGGCGCGGCGGCTGTCGTCATGGCGTTCGACGAAGCCGGCCAGGCCGATACGTTCGAGCGCAAGACGCAGATCTGCGCGCGGTCTTATCGAATCCTCGTCGACGAAGTGGGTTTCGAGCCCGAAGACATCATCTTCGATCCGAATATTTTCGCCATCGCAACGGGCATCGACGAGCACAACAACTACGCCGTCGATTTCATCGAAGCCACCCGCTGGATCAAGCAGAACCTGCCTTACGCGAAGGTGAGCGGCGGCGTGTCGAACGTGTCGTTCTCGTTCCGCGGCAACGATCCGGTGCGCGCAGCGATCCACACCGTGTTCCTCTATCACGCGATTCAAGCCGGGATGGACATGGGCATCGTCAACGCCGGTCAGCTCGGCGTCTACGCCGATCTCGATGCCGAACTGCGCGAGCGCGCCGAAGACGTCATCCTCAATCGCCGAAGCGACGCCACGGATCGCCTGCTCGAAATCGCCGACAAGTTCAAGACGGGCGCCGCGAAGAAGGAAGAGAACCTCGAATGGCGCAATCAGGGCGTCGAGGCGCGTCTGGCCCATGCGCTCGTGCACGGCATCACGAATTTCATCGTCGAAGATACGGAAGAAGCGCGCCAAAGGATCGCCGCGTCCGGTGGACGCCCGATCAACGTGATCGAAGGGCCGTTGATGGACGGCATGAACATCGTGGGCGACCTGTTCGGCCAAGGCAAGATGTTCTTGCCGCAGGTGGTGAAATCCGCGCGCGTCATGAAGCAAGCGGTCGCGCATCTGATTCCGTTCATCGAAGAGGAAAAGAAGCGGCTGGCGGCAGCAGGCGGCGACGTGCGCGCGAAAGGCAAGATCGTGATCGCCACCGTCAAGGGCGACGTGCACGACATCGGCAAGAATATCGTCTCCGTCGTGCTCCAATGCAACAACTTCGAAGTCGTCAACATGGGCGTCATGGTGCCGTGCAATGAGATTCTCGCGAAGGCGAAGGTCGAAGGCGCGGATATCGTGGGCCTGTCCGGGCTCATCACGCCGAGCCTCGAGGAAATGGCCTACGTCGCCTCGGAAATGCAGCGCGACGAGTACTTCCGCATCAAGAAGATTCCCCTGCTCATCGGTGGGGCGACCACCTCGCGCGTCCATACGGCCGTCAAGATCGCGCCGAACTACGAAGGGCCCGTCGTCTATGTGCCGGATGCTTCTCGCTCGGTATCGGTCGCCTCGAACCTGCTCTCCGATGAAGGCGCGGCGAAGTACCTGGACGAAGTGAAGGCCGATTACGAGCGCATCCGCAAGCAGCACGCCAACAAAAAAGCCCAGCCGATGGTCACGCTGGCAGCGGCGCGCGAAAACAAGACGAAGATCGATTGGGCCGCCTACGAGCCGGCCAGGCCGGCTTTCATCGGCCGGCGCGTGTTCAAGAACTACGATTTGAACGAACTGGCCCAATACATCGACTGGGGCCCGTTCTTCCAAACGTGGGATTTGGCCGGCCCCTATCCCGCGATTCTGAATGACGAGATCGTCGGCGAATCGGCGCGGCGCGTTTTCTCCGACGCGAAATCGATGCTCGCGCGCTTGATTACGGGCCGCTGGCTGACGGCGAGCGGCGTGATCGCGCTGCTGCCCGCAAACACCGTCGGCGACGACGACATCGAGATCTACACCGACGAGTCGCGCACGCAGGTGGCCATGACTTGGCACAATCTGCGTCAGCAAAGCGTCCGGCCCGTCGTCGACGGCGTGATGCGGCCGAACCGCTCGCTCGCCGATTTCATCGCGCCGAAGGATTCGGGCGTTGCCGATTACATCGGCATGTTCGCGGTGACGGCCGGGCTTGGCGTCGACGTCAAGGAAAAGCAGTTTTTGGCCGACCTCGACGACTACAGCGCGATCATGCTCAAGGCGCTCGCCGACCGCCTCGCGGAAGCGTTCGCCGAAGCGCTCCACGCGCGTGTGCGGCGCGACCTGTGGGGCTACGCGGCAAACGAGGCGCTCGACAACGAGGCGCTCATCGCCGAGCGCTATACCGGCATTCGCCCCGCGCCCGGTTATCCGGCGTGCCCCGATCACCTCGTCAAACGCGATCTTTTCAGGGTACTCAAAGCAGAAGAAGTGGGAATGAGCGTCACCGATTCACTGGCCATGCTGCCGGCCGCCAGCGTGTCGGGGTTCTATCTTGCGCATCCGGATAGCCGCTATTTCTCGGTCGGCAAGATCGGCCGGGATCAGCTCG
>JBQCDS010000329.1:0-9998 GCA_051961035.1 Trinickia sp.
AACCCGACCAAGGCGATCGGCAAGATCAAGGAACTGATGGTGCGTCGTGCGGTTTAGGCTCCTGCCCTAGGCACTAAGCAACCCGCAACGCGCGTATCCTGTCGGAAGTTATCGACGCGCCGGAGCGGGTGTTTGGCAGATCTGCAGCAAGGTTTCATTTTGACCCGCCATTGGCGGGATACGCCGGCCGGGACGGAGGTCACGTTCTGGCTGGCGACGGACGACGGCCCCCGTCACGTCCGCCTGCGCCCGCAGGAATCCGTGGCATTTCTTCCGGCTGCGCAGCGCCCGAACGCCGAATCGGTCTTGCAACGCGAATCGCAGGGTAGCCGCGTCGAGTTGCGGCCCCTGAAGTTGCGCGACTTCTACCATCGCCCCGTGCTCGGGCTTTACAGCCCGCAGTACCGACAGTTGACCCGCCTCGAGAAGCAGCTGAAACAAGCCGGCGTCGACGTCTACGAAGCAGACGTTTTCCCTCCCGATCGGTACATGATGGAGCGCTTTATCACCGCGCCCGTCACGTTCAAGGGGGAATTGACCTGCGCCGGCGTGCTGACGCACGCGGAGTTGAAGCCCGCTCAGGGCTATCGGCCACAGTTGCGACTCGTCTCGCTGGATATCGAAACGAGCGCTGACGGGGCGCTTTATTCGATCGCCCTCGAAGGCTGCGGACAGCGTCAGGTCTACATGCTCGGCCCCGCCAACGGCGACGACAGCACGATCGATTTCGACCTCGAGTATTGCGAGTCCCGCGCGCTGTTGATCGAACGGCTGAACGAATGGATGGCGAAGCATGACCCCGATGCCCTCATCGGCTGGAATCTCGTGCAATTCGATCTGCGCATCTTGCATCAGCAAGCCGAGCAATACCGCGTGCCGCTGCGCCTCGGGCGCGACGGCAGCGTGATGGAGTGGCGCGAGCACGGGCTCACGCAGGGCCACTTCTTCGCCGGTGCGGCCGGTCGGTTGATTATCGACGGCATCGAGGCGCTGAAATCCGCCACGTGGAGTTTCCCATCGTTCAGCCTTGACTACGTGGCGCAGAAGCTGCTCGGCGAAGGCAAGGCAATCGATAACGCCTACCACCGGATGCAGGAAATCCAACGCCGCTTCGACGAAGATAAGCCGGCGCTTGCGCGTTACAACCTCAAGGATTGCGAGCTCGTCACCCGGATTTTCGCCAAGACGGAACTGCTCGCCTTCTTGCTCGAGCGCGCGACGGTCACCGGCTTGCCGGCGGACCGCAGCGGAGGGTCGGTCGCGGCCTTCACTCACCGTTACATGCCGCTGATGCACCGGCTCGGCTACGTCGCGCCGAACCTCGGAGACGTCGCGGGAGCGCCGAGCCCCGGAGGCATCGTCATGGACTCCCGGCCAGGGCTCTACGATTCCGTGCTCGTGTTGGACTACAAGAGCCTGTACCCATCGATCATCCGCTCGTTCCTCATCGATCCGGTTGGTCTTGTCGTCGGCTCTCGCAATCCCGCCCATGCCGATTCCGTTCCCGGTTTCCTCGGCGCACGTTTTTCTCGTACCCTGCATGGGCTGCCGTCCATCGTCGCGCAGATCTGGGATGCGCGCGAGCTGGCCAAGCGCGAACATGACAAGCCGCTCTCGCAAGCGCTGAAGATCATCATGAACTCGTTCTACGGCGTGCTAGGGTCCACCGGGTGCCGATTCTTCGACCCGCGGCTCGCGTCGTCGATCACGATGCGCGGCCACGAAATCATGCGTAAAACGCGGGAGCTCATCGAAGCCCAAGGGTTCGACGTCATATACGGCGATACGGATTCCACGTTCGTCTGGCTCCGTCACGCGCACTCGGAAGAAGACGCGGCGCGCATCGGCCGCTCGCTCGTCGAGCATATCAACGAGTGGTGGAAGCGCAGCCTTCGCGAACGCTTCGGCCTTGAAAGCGCGCTGGAGCTGCAATTCGAGAAACACTATCGGCGCTTTTTCATGCCGACGATCCGCGGGACGGACGAAGGCAGCAAAAAGCGTTATGCGGGGCTCACCATCAACGCGCAAGGCGAAGAGGAAGTCGTCTACAAGGGGCTGGAATCGGTGCGGACCGACTGGACGCCGCTCGCTCAGCGGTTTCAACAGGAACTGTACCTGCGCGTCTTCAAAGCGCTGCCCTATCAGGACTACGTTCGCGAGTACGTTCGCCGCACGCTCAGTGGAGAATTCGACGACTTGCTCGTCTACAGAAAGCGGTTGCGACGCCCCCTCGCCGCCTATCAAAGCAATGTGCCGCCGCATGTGCGCGCAGCGCGTATCGCCGACGATTTCAACCGGCTGCAAGGTCGACCCCTGCAATATCAGAGCGGCGGCTGGATCAGTTATGTCATGACCAGCGCCGGGCCCGAGCCGTTGGAAACGTGGCGATCGGGCATCGATTACGCGCACTATCTGAACAATCAGCTACGGCCCGTGGCGGACGCCATCCTTCCTTTGCTGAACGACGATTTCGACACGCTGACGAGCGGCCAGCAGACACTGTTTTAAGCGCTGCGGCGAGCATAGACACAGTTGAACATCGAACGTTTCGTGAGGAAATCTCGAGCCGATCAGCCGATGAGCCGATTTGCCGCCCTTGCCCCACTCTCGCCGAAACCTGTCGCTCGAACGCCGGTTCGCCGTCGGCATCACGTGGCGGCGGGCGATCCGGCTAGCGCGCGCCACGAGGCACCGAAGCACGCCGCTAGGCAAGGCCGTCTCGCCCAGGCACCCCAGGCACTTCGCGCAAATAGGGAATCGAAGTCTGCGCCCCAGCGCGCGTCACCGATATCGCCGCCGCCGCTTGACCGAAGCGCACCGCTTCGTCGAGCGAGCGCTTCGCCGCGAGCGCCGCGCAGAATCCGCCCACGAAGGTATCGCCGGCCGCCGTCGTATCGATCGCATCCACTTCGGCCGGAACGTACTGTTTGCCCACGCCCGTATCCGGATGGGCGCCGCCCCCCGCTCGGCTCTCGCCTTCGGCAAGCAGCAATACGCCTTGCTTACCGAGCGTGATGATGACGTTGCGCGCCCCCTTGTCCTGCAACGCCGCCGCCGCGCGCCGCGCGGTTTCCGGTGAATCGACGAGCATGCCCGACAAAACCGATGCCTCGACTTCGTTGGGGATCAAGAAATCGGCGCACTCGAGCCAATCGCGCGAAAGCGGTTCCGTGGCAGGCGCGGGATTGAGCACGACCGTGCGGCCCAGTGTGCGCGCTTTGCGCATCGCCGCGAGAACGGTCTCGCCCGGCACTTCCAGTTGGCACACGAGCACGTCGGCCTGCGCGATCGCCGTCTCATGCTGCTCGATCGCCGAGGGTGTCACAGCGCCGTTGCTGCCCGCCACGATGACGATGGAATTCTGGCCGGCGTCGTCGACGACGATCATCGCGACGCCCGTTGGCCGCGTGGCATCGATCGCCACCCCGCTACAGTCGATGCCGTCGCGGCGCAGCCCAGCGACCAGGTGCGTTCCATGGTCGTCGTCGCCGACACACCCGATCATCGTCACCTCGGCGCCTAACCTTGCAGCAGCGACCGCCTGGTTGCCGCCCTTGCCTCCCGGCACCTTGTCGAACGAGCGGCCGGCCAATGTCTCGCCCGCGCTCGGCAAGCGCGGCGCGCGGATCACCAGATCCATGTTGAGGCTGCCGACCACCGCGACGCGGCCCGCACGTTTTTCCACTGCCGTTGCTTTGATCGATGTCATGGGGCGGTTTGCTTGGAGTGCTTCGATTCGAATGGCGCTTGCCCGGCCACGCGCGAACTCGACTCGCGCGCGATCAGGCGTGGCTCGATCATATGCGTTTGCGCGGGGCCGGTGACGATGCCGTTGATGCGGCCGAGCAACGCATTGGCCGCCGCATCGCCAAGACGCAGAATCGCCTGGCCCACCGTGGACAGTGCGGGGTACACGTAGCGGCTCATTTCGATGTCGTCGAATCCGACGATCGAACAATCGCTCGGCACGCGCAGCCCGCGCTCGGCAGCCGCGCGCAATGCGCCGATCGCCATCATGTCGTTGCTCGCGAAGATCGCCGTCGGGGCGACGGTGTCCAACAACTCGCACGCCGCCGCGTAGCCGCCCGGGCACGTAAAGCTGCCTTCGACAATCGCGCCCGGCAGCAAATCGACGCGGCGCTCGGCCATCGCGCGCTTGAAACCGGCGACGCGGGTGGCGCTGACCGCGGTGTCGCTCGCTCCGGCAATGCATCCGATGCGCGTATGACCGAGATCGAGCAGATGGAGCGCCGCCATCATCGCGCCGGCTTCATGATCGATTTGCACCAGATCGGCGTCGAGCCCCGCAATGGGGCGATCGACGATCACGACCGGCACGCGCATCGCCTGCAAGTCCCGCGCGACCGACTCGTCCTCGCCGACAGACGCGACGATGAGACCGTCGATCCGATTCTGATGCAGCACGCGCAGGCACTCGCGCTGCGTCACGAGGTCATTGTCGGAATTGCACAGGATGACGCAATAACCGCGCCGGCGCAGCGAACCTTCGATTCCGCGCGCGAACTCCGCGAAGTACGGGTTCGTGTTGTTCGGCACGACGAGGCCGATCGTCGCGGTCGTCTTCGCCTTGAGCGAGCGCGCCGGCGCGGACGGCACGTAGTTCATCTCGGCGATGGCCGCCAGCACGCGCGCGCGCTTTTCCTCGCTGACCGGGCGCGTGTTGTTCAGGACGTGCGATACCGTCGTGTACGACACCCCTGCGCGCTCCGCTACGTCTCTGATAGTCCACATGATGAGGTAAGGCTAACCCAACTGTCTGTCGTGCTTCTCACTCGCGGCTCGCGCCACGTCGGCTCCGATAGGTATCGAGCACGACGGCGATGACGATAACCATGCCGGTGATGATTCGCTTGGTCGGCTCGTTCGCTCCGATCTGTGCCAGCCCCGCCGCGAGCACCGAAATGATCAGCACGCCGAAGAACGTGCTGATGACCGAGCCGCGCCCGCCCATGAGGCTCGTTCCGCCGATGACGACCGCCGCGATCACTTGCAGCTCGATGCCGACGCCGGCATTCGGATCCGCCGCTTCGAGGCGCGATACCTGAAAGAGCGACGCGAGCCCGGCGAGCGCGCCCATCAGCGCGAACACGATCACCTTGTAGGGACGCGGATCGATGCCGGCCAACCGTACCGCTGTTTCGTTCGTGCCGATACCGACCAGGCAGCGACCGAACACCGTACGGCGCAGCACCAACTGCGCCACGACCATGACGACCATCGCAATGATAAACGCTGGCGAGATGCCGACGGCGAACGGATTGGCTAGCCAATCGAACGTGCTGCCGATATAGGACGTGCGCGAATCAGTCAACTGATAGGCCAGCCCGCGCGCCATTTCAAGCACGCCGAGCGAGACGATGAACGACGGAATTCTCCAAGCGACGGTCACCATGCCCGTGAGACTGCCCGCGAGCGCGGCCACGACGAGCCCCGCCAAGGCTGCCGGCAATGCGCTCCAGTGCCACTGCAGCGCCACGACGCTGACGGCCGACGCCGCAAGCGCGAGCACGGACCCGACCGAGAGATCGATGCCGGCAATGATCAGCACGAACGTCATGCCCACCGACATGACGACGAGATCGGGAATCTGGTTGGCGATCGTGACGAACGTCTCGTACGTGAAAAAATGCGCGCTGAGCGTCGAAAAGAGCGCGATCATCGCGACAAGCGCACCGACCAGGCCCAAGTAGCTCGTCAGTTCGAACCGTGCCGCGCGCGTGCCCTTTGGCGCCGCGATCTCGACCGGTGTGTTGGAAGTAATCGTCATGAAGCTTCTCTCGTCAAAAGTGCGTCACGCTTGGCATAGCCGGAAAATGCCGCGGCCAGCAAATCGTCCTGGGTCCATTCGTCGCGCGTGAAGATGCGAACCAGCTTGCCGGCCGACATCACGCCGATCCGATCGCAGATCAGCATCAGTTCGCGCAGCTCGCTCGATACGACGACGAGCGCCTTGCCCTTGCGCGCTTCCTCGCCCAGCAGGCTGTAGATTTCGAACTTCGCGCCAACGTCGATCCCGCGCGTCGGCTCGTCGAACAGCAGGACATCGGCGTTGCGCTCGAGCCAGCGTCCGATCACGACCTTCTGCTGATTGCCGCCCGACAGTTCGCCCACCGGCTGCTGCACGTTTGCGCAACGTATGCGCATGGCGTCCACATGCCGCTCGGCGAGCGCCTTCTCGCGGCCGCCGTCGATCCAGCCGAAGCGCGACACTGCACCGAAGTTATTGAGCGCGAGATTGGACGCGATGGACTGCGTCAGCATCAGGCCCTCGCTCTTGCGATCCTCGGTAATCAAGGCCATGCGCTGGCGCACCGCATCGGCGGGTGAGGCGATCGACGCCGGCTTGAGCGGCGTACCGATCGATACCGTTCCGCCATCTTTCGCATCGGCGCCGAAAATTGCCCGCAAGAGTTCGGTGCGCCCCGAGCCGATCAAGCCGCTGATGCCGAAAATCTCGCCGCCCTTCACGTCGAACGAGACATCTTGCACGGCCGCCCCGCGCGAGAGACGCTCGACCCGCAGCAGCGGCGCCCCCATCTTGCGCTCGCCAAGATCGATCGTCTCGCCAAGCTCGCGGCCGACCATCTGCGTCACGAGCCGATCGGTCGAATACTCGGCGATGGCTCCCACGCTCACGAGCTTGCCGTCGCGCAGAACAGCGATGCGATCGGAGATGCGCGCCAGTTCCTCGAGACGATGCGAGATATAGACGATGGCGACGCCGTTGGCCTTCAAACGTTCGACTTGATGAAACAGCAGATCGACTTCGCGCCCCGTCAACATCGCGGTGGGTTCATCGAGAATCAGCACGCGGCAATCGCCGATGAGATTGCGCGCGATTTCCACGAGTTGCTGATGGCCAATGCCCAATTCGCTCACGAGCGTATCGGGATCGAGCGACTCGAGGCCCACCCGAGCCATGGCCGCGCGCGCGTCCTCGCGCAGACGCTTACGCGAAATCCAGCCGATTCCCTTGACCGCGGGCAGGCAGTTCAGGAACAGATTTTCGGCGATCGTGAGCGTCGGCAGGAGGTTCAACTCCTGCATGACCATCCGCACGCCGAGCGCTTCCGCTTCCCGGCGGCTCGCGGGCGCATACGGCTGCCCGCGATAGTGCATGACGCCGCACGTCGGCGTCACGAGACCGCTGATGATCTTCGACAGCGTGCTCTTGCCCGCACCGTTCTCACCCGTGAGCGCGAGAACTTCTCCCGCGTTCAGGGTGAGATCGATGCCGGAGAGAACGGGCACCGTATAGGTCTTGCCCACCCCGCCGACCGTGAGCACGGGGCTGGACGGCGGCGCGCGCTTCGTCGTGTCTGCTGACATGGCTCTCAAGCATCCTCCTTCGCAAGAGCGCTAGGGCGAAGGCCCATTCGGGACCGATAAGACAACACGCCGAGCTTACTTCTTGACGATGAGTTCGACCGGCGTCTCGACAAGGCTCGACAGCTCGCTTTGCTTCTTGTGCGCGTGGATCGCGTTGAGCGCCGTTTCGATCCCGAACACGGCCTGCTTGGCCGCGAACTGATCGACGGTTGCCAAGATGCGGCCATCGGCCAGCATCGGTTTCACAGCGGCGATGTTGTCGTAGCCGATGACGGCCACCTTACCGGCTCGGCCTGAGCCGCGCACCGCCGAGACGGCGCCGAGCGCCATGTTGTCGTTTCCGCACAGCAGCGCTTTGAGATTCGGGTAAGCATTGAGCATCGCCGAGGCCACCGCGTTGCCCTTGTCGAGCTCCCAATCGCCCGATTGCACCGTGGCGACCTTGATGCCCGCCGCGGCCATCGCATCCTTGAAGCCCGCCGTGCGTTGTTGCGCGTTTGTCGTGGTGGAAACGCCTTCGACGATGCCCACTTCATCGCCCTTGCTCAGCTTCGCGGCCAGATAGTCGCCCGCAAGGCGCGCGCCCTTCCGATTGTCCGGGCCGACGAACGGCACCGTCAGACCCTTGGATTTGAGCACCTGTGGGTCGAGACGATTGTCGATGTTCACGACGATGATGCCCGCGTCGATCGCCTTCTTGATGACCGGCACCATCGCCTTCGAATCGGCCGGCGCGATCACGATCGCATCCACCTTCGACACGATCATCTGCTCGACGATGCGAATCTGCGCGGCCGTGTCCGTTTCGTCCTTGATGCCGTTGGCCACGAGATCGAACTCGGAGGCGTGATGTTTCTGATAATCCTTGGCGCCGTCCTCCATCGTCAGGAAGAATTCGTTGGCGAGCGACTTCATGACCAGCGCAACCTTCGGTTTGTGCGCCGCCTGCTCAGCTTGCGCGCTGAGCGGCATCATGACGGCGGCGGCCAAGCCGATGCATGCGGCGAGCACACGGCGACGGACGGGGTTCTTCATGGGATGTCTCCTGAATCGTTCGATTTTGTGTAGTTGCGACTGTCGGCTCATGATCGAGCGCGCCGTTGCGCAACCGGTTGCGCAACAACTTCCTGGCCAAAATAGCCGAACATAGTGACGCGCAACCGGTTGCGGATTGAATATTCGAGGAGCCGTTTTGCAAAGTCAACCGTCGGACGTTGTGCGGTGCGTCATGAAGACGATCGCTTGCGTGCCTTCGATATCTCATCGATCACAGGCACGCCTTGCTCGATCAGAAAATCGCGAAAGAGTCCCGTCACCTGGGACAGACGCCTATCGGCCAGCGTGACGACATACCATTCCCTGACGATCGGATTGCCTGGATAGGGCAATTGCGCCAATAAGCCGGCCCGCAATTCGAGCGCGCAGGCATGCAAGGAAAGAAAGGCAGCACCAAGCCCCGCCTCGGCCATCTGCTTGATCGCTTCGTTGCTCGACAGCTCGGATCCCACATGAAATCTCAGCCCCGATGCCTTGAACAAGTTTTCGACGGTTGAGCGCGTGCCCGCCCCTCTTTCTCTCACCAGCAGGTGGGCCGATTCCAAATCCTTCAACGTGACGCGCTTGCGTCGCATCAACGGGTGACTGGGCGCAGCCACAAACACCATCGGATGTTTGGCGAATTCGACGGCATGCGTGCGCAACTCCTTGGGCGCGCTACCCATGACCGCAAGATCGATCTCGTGCGCGGCGAGCATGCGCACGATGTCGTCGCGATTGCCTACCTTGAAATACGTTTTGACGTGAGGGCGCGTCTCCCTGAATTTCACGAGCAGCGGCGGAATCAAGTACTCCGCCGTGGTGATCGCCCCGATCCGCAATGTCCCGCCCAGTTGGCCGGTGAGCGCCGTCACTTCGTCGGCCGCTTCGCTCCACAGATGCAAGATCTCGCGCGCATAGCGCCCGACGATCTCGCCCGCCGTGGTCAATTGCACGCCTCGTCCGACTCGCTGCAGCAACGTCGCGCCCACCGCTTCTTCCAACAGACGAATTTGCAGCGAAACGGCGGGCTGTGTCAGGTTCAATTCCTCGGCCGCACGCGACACGCTACCCACGCGCGCAATCATGTCCAGCGCCTTCAACTGCCGGAATGTGGCGGTTTTATGTATAAGTGAAAACATATGGGTCGCTCATAAACATTAAATTGTTTTTGCTTACACCGGACTATATCGTCGTATCTCGAAAGCTGTCATCCCAATCGTGTCAACTGTGGAGCACTATCATGGTCAAGACGCAGTTCACTCCCGCGACGGACAGCACCACGCGCGTTCCGTCCATCGTGATCGTCGGCGGCGGCGCCGGCGGCTTGCTGTTGGCGACACGCCTGGCCAATACGGTTGGACGGCGCGGCAGCGCCGATATCGTGCTCGTGGATCGCTATCCGACCCATTTCTGGAAGCCGCTCCTGCACGAAGCAGCATCGGGCCATCGCGATCCCGCGACGCACACGATCGAATACGCGGCGCAGGCGCGGCAGTATGGTTTTCGTTTCGTGCAAGGCGAGCTGCAACGCGTGGATCGAGCGCGTCGTATCGCTACGATCGGCGCCGTGCGCGACGCCGATGGGACGCAAATTCTTCCTGAGCGCGCGT
>JBQCDS010000330.1:0-2776 GCA_051961035.1 Trinickia sp.
AGGAAATGGAGATCAGCCCAGGCAATCTCTACTACCATTTCCGCAACAAAGACGACATCATCAACAGCATCTTTGCGCAGTTCGAGCAGGCGATCGAGAAGCGGCTTCGTTTTCCGGAAGACCATCGCCCGACGATCGACGAAACATGGTCGTACTTGCAGTACATGGCCGATTTCATGTGGACGTACCGGTTCCTCTATCGCGATCTGAACGATCTGCTCGCGCGCAATCGCACGCTGGAGACACACTTCAAGCAGATCATCAGCCACAAGGTGCGCTTCGCGAAGCAGATGTGCGAGCTGCTTGTCGCCGATGAGGAAATGCTCGCGTCGCCCGAGGAAATTCAGGTTATCGCGACGAACATGGGCGTGATCGCCACTTACTGGCTCTCGTATCAGTTCGTCATGCATCCGCGCAAATACAACGATCAGGAAGCGATTCGCGACGAACTCCATCAAGTGAGCGTGCACGTGATCTCGATCATGGCGCCTTACCTGCGCGGCCGCTCGCGGCAGCTCTTCGACGATCTTGTTTCCGGCAAGCTGCCCAAGCGTCAATTCCAAGACTACCTGCCCCCGCGCGAGGGGGCGGGTCGAGCGAACGCCGGCCCGACGGGAGGCTGAATGAAGGCCGTCTGCGTCTATTGCGGCTCATCGATTGGAGCCAAGCCCATTTATGCACAAGCCGCGAAGGCATTCGGCCAAGCACTCGTGCAAGCAGGCTGCTCGCTCGTCTACGGCGGCGGGCGCGTGGGCCTCATGGGTGTCATCGCCGATGAAGTCTTGGCGGCGGGCGGGCGCGCGGTCGGTGTGATTCCCGAGCTGCTCGTCGATAAGGAAGTCGGCCATAAAGGCTTGACCGAACTGCATGTCGTACCGGACATGCATCAGCGTAAGCGCATGATGGCCGACCTATCCGATGCGTTTGTCGCGCTGCCCGGCGGCGCCGGCACGCTCGAGGAACTGTTCGAGGTCTACACCTGGGCCCAGCTGGGCTATCACAAGAAAGCGATCGGCTTGTACGACATCGGCGGCTATTACGCGCCGCTCATCGCCATGCTCGAACACACGGTGCGCGAAGGCTTCATGCAGCAAGCGTATCTGGACATCCTGCAGATCGATGCGGATGCGCCAACGCTCATCGAGAAGCTGCGGGCCTACCATCCCCCCGGCCGCGACAAATGGGCCACGCAACGGGAAGCCGTCTGACCGCCCGCTAGCGCGCGGCTTGCATTCATCGCCGCGCTGCCTTCAGAACGCCGAACCGGGCTGGCGAAGGAAAGCGCGCTCCTCGTCGGTCGACTCGCGCCCGAGCGCGCCGTTTCGATGCGGGAATCGGCCGAATCGCTCGATCACGGCGGCGTGTCGACAAGCGTAGTCGTAATAGCTGCCCTTGTCTGCCGAGCCAGTCTCCCGCGCGAGCCCTTCGAACAATCGCACCGATTCGCGCTGCGCCGCGTGCGACTCCGCATGTTCGAACGGCAGATAGGCGAACGCGCGATGCTCGGGGGACGGGAGATCGAGATGGCTACCGTCTTCCACCAGCCGGCGAGCCACGGCGAGCGCCTGCGCGTCGGCCGCGAACGCATCGGCTCGACCGCGACAGGTGTTGCGCGAGAACTGATCGAGCACGATGATGAGCGCCAACGCGCCGAGCGGCGTGCGCTGCCAGCCGTCGCATTCGCCGCGACGCGCTCGCTCGAGCGTCGCCCCGAACCGCTCGCGAATCGACGCATCGAATGCGTCATCCCGCTGGAACCAACGTTTCGATGCTTGGCCGAAGGCCGGCGTGCCGGGTTCACCGAACCAGAAATCTAGAACCGCCCGCGCTTCCTGATCGAGTGCTGCGTGATCGGCGGCGATACCCGTCGGATCGCGCCTGTCGTTCGCCCGCATTTCGTCTGTCTCGCTCACGCCATGCGCGTAGTTCATTTCCGACATTGCTTTGCGCTCCGAAGAAGATTGTTCGCACGCCTTCGTCGCTCATCGCTCTTTCACGGCGAATGAGACGAAGGCCGCGCCCGTTCGGTTGCCACGGTCAATCCGGCCGGTTGCGCATCCAATCGGCGGTATCGAAGAACGACGTGACGAGCCGCTCGCGCAACGCCTGCGGCAGCCCAACGTCCTCCATCGCCCATGCCATGCAGCGCACCCATTGATCGCGCTCCGCCGAAGCGATCGCGAACGGCAAATGCCGCGCGCGCAGGCGTGGATGGCCAAAGCGGTCGATGTAGTGATCGGGGCCGCCCAGCCAGCCGCAGAGAAACCAGAACAGTTTGTCTCGTGAGCCGTCGAGCGACTCGGGATGCATCGCCCGAATACACGCGAATTCGGGCTCCAGATCCATCAGGTCGTAAAAGCGGTCGACGAGTTCGCGCACGCGCGCTTCGCCGCCCACGAGGTCGAAGGGGCTCGGCGCCTTGCCCTGCCCCTCTTCGCCGTTCAATTCGTCAGTCATACGGTCAACCAAAGTCAAATCACCAATTGGATCGGAATCCGGAACGATCCAGCAATCGATCGAAAATACGCGGCGTATGCGCACTAGGCCACGCGCGGCAAAACGTATCGCAGAGCGCCGCCGCTCAGCCTCGAAGCTCAAGCGTCGCGCAGCGATTGGGCCGCCGGACGACGCAACACGCGCCGCAAACTCAGCCAGCCGCCGACACCCGCACAGGCGATACCGGCTGCGACACCGGCCGGCAGGAGCCACGGATCGACGTCGACATGGAAATCGAAGACACGCGTGGCGAGCACGTTGGCCAACGCTTGCGCGCCGA
>JBQCDS010000331.1:0-4275 GCA_051961035.1 Trinickia sp.
GATGCCTTGCTTGACGAGCAGCGTCGGCACCCAGTTCGCGAAGCCGTAGAAGCCCACCGTCTGGAAGAGGTGAAAGATGATGAGCATGATCGTGCGTTGCCGATATGGCCCCTTCCACATGTCCGCGAAGCCCGCCTGTCGGGGCACGGGATCGGGCGGTGCGGGTTGCGGCAACGGCCGGCCGTATTGCCGCTCGACTTTTTGCTCGAGTTCGGCCAGCACTTCGTCCGCCTCGTTCATGCGGCCTTTACCGGCGAGCCAGCGTGGGCTCTCCGGTAGGTTCCGCCTGAAGTACCAGATGAAGAGCGCGGCGATACCGCCGAGCAGCACGACCCATCGCCAGCCGTCGAGGCCGAACGGTGCGCGCGGCACGAGCAGATACGAAAGAAAGGCCACCACGGGCACGGCCGAGAAACCGATCGTCTGACAGATGGCGAAGGCTCTACCACGCAGGCGCTTCGGCGTGAGTTCGGAGATGTACGTCCCGATGGTCACCAGTTCGACGCCAATGCCCATGCCGGAAATGAAGCGCCAGAGGTTCAGGCCGCTTGCCGTGTCCTGGAAGGCCATGACCGTGTTCGCGGCGACGTACCAGAGCAGCGACCACGTGAAGATGGACCGCCGCCCGAAGCGGTCGGCCAAAAATCCGCAAGCGATCGTGCCGAGAAATAGCCCGGCGAAAAGCGCGGCGATGAAGCTTGCCACGCCCGAGGTGCCGAACAAGCCAGGTGTCGTCGGCGTGAGGATGCCGCCCTTCACGAGACCGGGCGCGACATAGCCCGTATAGAGCAGATCGTAGAGTTCGAAAAAGAAGCCGAGGCTCAAGAGCACGATCAGCTTCCATATCGCGCGCGTCGCCGGCAACCGATCGAGGCGCGCCGAGATGTCGCCCGTCTCAACGCCGCCACGCGTGGCGGCGTGGGCCGGTATTGCATGGTGCGTCGCGCCGATTTGCGGCTGCGACGCCCCTTCCACGATGGCCATGTTCGTCTCCTGTTTCATTGTTCGATGGGTTGGGTAGCCGATCGCATCGCAAGCGTGAGCGATCTCGCCTTGCCTTGGCTCGTGCCGAGCACCGGGCTCATGGATACTGCGTTTTCAACTCTGCGAATGAAGCGATCCTGCCGACGAGTGCGCTTGCCGCAACCGTCGGCGGGCTAGCCAGCCACACTTGGCCCGGGCCCGAGCGGCCGGGGAAGTTGCGGTTAATGGCGCTGATGGTGACTTGATTCGGATCGCTCGATGAGCCGGGGCCGCAATTGGCGCACGCGCCGCACGACGGCTGCAACAGCGTGGCGCCTACTTGCTCGAATGCGTCGAGGTAGCCTTGCCGCAGGCAGTAATCCCTCACATCGGCGGTACCGAACTGCAGATACAGCGTCACGCCTTCGGGCACGCGTAAGCCGCGCGCCACAGCCCACGCCAGCACCTCATGGTAGTGATCGAAGTCCTCGCGCTTACCGGCCGTGCATGAACCGCCGTAGGCGATATCGATGCGCGGGCGATCCACGAGTTCGTGCAAGGGCATGCCGTTTCCCGGGTCGCCTGGGGCGGCAAGCATCGGCGACACAGCGGCGCAGTCGATGTCGATGACCTCGGCATAGTGGGCGCCTGGATCGCTGCGCATCCAAGGCTCGATCACGAAGTCGATGCCTCTGCGGGCTTTGAGAAATTTGACCGTCTCGGCATCGGGCGCAACGATGCCGCTGAAACCGCCGAGTTCCGCCGTCATGTTCGTGAGCGTCGTGCGCTCGTCTGTCGTCAACCGCGCGACGGCCGAGCCGGCGAACTCGAAGATCTTGCCCACGCCGGCGCCTTCCCGGATTCTCGGGTCCGCAAGCAGTCGCAGCACCAAGTCCTTCGCCGTGACGCCCGGGGCAATCGCGCCATTGAAATTGACGAGCAGCGATTGCGGTACCGTCATACGCACGGCGCCGGTGACGAACGCGTTCGCCATATCGGTGGTGCCGACGCCGAACGCGACGCAGCCGAGCGCGCCGCTGTGCGGCGTATGCGAATCCGTGCCGACAACGACTTGACCCGGCAAGGCATAGCGTTCGGCCATCATCGCGTGCGATATCCCTTCCGAGCCTTCGTTGAAGGCACCGCCCGTTTCGCTGAGGTACCCGTGATTCGTGATGCCGTAGTCGCGGGCGAACTGGCGATGTGCGGCCGAGAGTTCGCGCACATCGGGCAGCAGGCCGTTTTTCACATGCAACTCGCTCTTGTGCGAGTAGGACAGATGATCTTCGAATGCGACGATGGTGTCGGGCCGATGAAGCGAGAGCGGCTTGCCGAAGGCGGCATGCAGCATGTGCGTGGCCATGCCCGTGTAGTACTCGTGGATGAAACGCCAATCCGCGCGCACGAAGCGGCCGGTGCCGGGGGCGAAGGAATCGCTCGTTCCTTCCGTTTGCAGCGCATGATGCTCGAGGATTTTTTGTGCGAGGGTGCGCGGAACATCGTCGATCGAGGCAGATGCGCTTCGAACTTTGCGCATGTGTCGCGCGCCATACCGGAGCAAGCCGCCGCTTCGAAGAATCGAGGCGGCGAGGCTGTCGCGCGAAGCGACGAGTTCCTCGATGTCGATCGGCTCGCCGCGCCGGATACGTTCGATGAGGCCGAAGTCCGTCGATGTGAAAAGGCCGATGTTGTCCGCGTTCTGGCGATAGATGCGTTCGAAACTCTTCGCGATCACGAGCCGGATACCCGCGCGATATTCGGCGAGCGGGCTGTGTTCCCGCGACGACCCCTTGCCATATCGATTACCCGCGACCGTCACGCAAAAACCGCCCGCGCGAACCGCGTCGATGCCGATCGGATTTCGCCCGCCCGTTCGCAAGCCGAGATAGGGCACGCGGCCTAGGCGATCGTCGAAACGGGTCAGCACGCTCATCGGCGTGATTTCGTCCGTGGAAACGTCGTCTCGGAGTTCGTCCGGGGCGACGTCCCTCAGATCGATCCCATCGACTTGCCGTTCGACGACGGCTGGGTCTTTGCAAAGAAACAGTACCCGCCCTGCCAAGTCCAATTGCGCCATCCGATTTCTCCTTCGTCGGAAATCTAGATGGCTCGCGCCCCGGTGGCGAAGTGCTCGATCGGCAAAGGGGGCATCGCGGATGGCGATGTCCTTGTTAACCCTTAATTCATTGGTCGTCGTCGCCTTGTTCCAACGCGTCGATCAGCGCTTGTACGGCTTTGAGCCGAGACGACTTGCGCAGCGCATGAACATGCAGGCGGCGATGGACGGCCCATGGCTCGTCGAGCGGCCGGCGCACGAAACCGTGCGATCCCGCGAAGGCGGACGCCGCGCTCGTGGGGACGATGCCGATGCCGAGCCCCGCTTCGATCATCCGGCATTGCGCGTCGAAGCTGTTCACGGTCACGGACAGCCTCAATGGCGTGCGCGCCGCATCGGCGCGTTCCTTCAGCATCTGATCCAGCGAACCGCCGGCTTGCAGTGCGACGAGCGGAAACTGAATCACCTCATGGAAGCCGAGCGCATCGCGCGCCGCGAGTTCATGGGCAAGCGGCAGCAAGACCATCAGTGGATCGTCGGCGAAGTGCCACGATTCCAAACCGCTGGGTGCGTCGCTCGTGGCGGAGATGCCGACGTCGGCGCGCTCGTCGAGGCAGGCGCGCACGACTTCATCGCTGATTTGCTCCGTCAACGCGATTTGCACGAGCGGGTAATGCGCTTGGAAGGCTTTGAGCCGCTCGGGTAGAAAGCCGACGATCGCGGATGCATTGGCATACAGATGCACGACGCCCGCCACTTCGCCGCTCAGCGATTGGACCTCGCGCGCGAGCGATTGCAACTGATCGTGGACCGATACCGCGCGCGAGAAGGCATGACGGCCGGCCTCCGTCAATTCGACGCCCGACGGCGAGCGAATCAGCAACGGCAGGCCCATCGCTGCCTCGAGATCCGCCATGCGCCTGCTGAGCGCGGAGGCGGCGATGTGATTGCGGCTGGCTGCGCGAGCGATCGAGCCTTCCCGCACGACCGAGATGAACAACTCCAAACTGTAGGGATCGACTCGCATGGCGTGGATGTTAGCAGCCTCGGCGCTTTACTCTGCCGCCCAATTCCCCCGCAGATCGCTGTCATGCAGCAATTGCAGCAGCGTCTGCGCGGGGCGGCTGAGCCGCTTCGCCGCCAGCGCGATGAACTCCACGTCGGGCAAAACGGGCAGGCTCCCGGCATTGACCGGTTGAGAGAGCCCGCGCGCCGACACGTATTGCGCGCGTACCGTCATGCCCAGCCCCCCGCGC
>JBQCDS010000332.1:0-5202 GCA_051961035.1 Trinickia sp.
GATTTTTCGCGCATCCTGGCCGGCAAGCTGCGGCTCGACGCCGAGCGCGTGGACTTGGTCGATGTCGTCGAGTACGTGATTCGCTCCGTCGCCCCGGCCGCGCAGGCCAAGGAGATCCGCTTCGTCACGTCGTTCGATGGGGCCGGCACCGTGCTCGGCGATCCGTGCCGCCTACAGCAGATCGTCTGGAATCTGCTGTCGAACGCGGTCAAGTTCACGGGCAAAGGCGGGTGCATCGAAGTCGAGCTGCATCGGCGCGAGGACGAAGTGGAGCTGGTCGTCGCCGATAACGGACAGGGCATCAAACCGGAATTCCTACCGCACGTATTCGAGCGCTTTTGCCAGGAGGACGCCGGCATCGCGCGACAGTTCGGCGGCTTGGGCCTCGGGCTTTCGATCGCGCATCGACTCGTCGTGCTGCACGGCGGGCGTATCGCGGCGCGCAGCGACGGCAGCGGATGCGGCGCGACGTTCGTCGTGACGTTGCCCGCGACGGCGGCCGAGCCGGCACGCGAGCACGATGGCGGGTCAATGGAACGGGTGTCGTCGGCGCTGGAAGGCTTGCGCGTGCTTGTGCTGGAGGACGAGCCGGACGCGCGCGAACTCGTCGAACGCGTGCTGCAAGAGCGCGGGGCGACGACGCTGGCGTTCGCATCGGCCTCGGAAGCGTTGGACGCGTGCGCATCGGAGGCGCCCGATGTCATCGTCAGCGACATCGGCTTGCCTGGTGTCGACGGCTACGAGTTCATCCGGCGCTTGCGCTCATCGGAGGGGCAGCGCGGGCGCAGCACGCCGGCCGCCGCGCTAACGGCTTTCGCACGCAGCGAAGACCGGCGCCGCGCGCTACTCGCGGGCTTCCAAACGCATTTGGCCAAGCCCATCGATCCCCTCGAACTCGTCGTCGTCGTGGCGGCGCTCGCCGGCCGCACGACGTCGTTTTCCGAGGAGCTTTAGGGGCTCGTTCGACGTGCCCTTAAAGTTCGATGCGCGTGCCGAGCAAGGCGAGGAATTGGCGCAGCCACTCGGGATGAGCGGGCCAGGCGGGCGCCGTCACGAACGGCGCATCGGTCACGGCGGCATCGACGGGAATGTCGGCATACTCGCCGCCGGCAAGGCGTACCTCGGGCGAGCAGGCCGGGTACGCCGAGATGCGCTTGCCGCGAATGACGTCCGCCGCGGCGAGCAACTGCGCGGCGTGGCAGATGGCCGCGATCGGCTTGCCGCGGTGCGCGAACTGGCGCACGAGTTCGATCACGTTCGCATCGAGACGCAGATACTCGGGGGCGCGACCGCCTGCGATAGCAAGTGCGTCGTAGCTGGAGGCGTCGATCTCGTCGAAGGTCGCGTTGAGCGTGAACTGATGCCCGGGCTTCTCCGTATAGGTTTGATCGCCCTCGAAATCGTGGATCGCCGTCTTGACTTTCTCGCCCGCGCGCTTGCCGGGACACACTGCGTCGACGGTGTGCCCGACCGCCTGCAATGCCTGGAACGGCACCATCGTCTCGTAATCTTCGGCGAAATCACCCGTCAGAAACAAAATCTTCTTCGCGGCCATGGCGCTTCTCCTTCGCAAGTGAGGGGACAGACGACAACGAACAGGGCAGTGTACTCCTGCTATGTGACGGGATGCGAGCGGCATGTTCACGGCCGCAACGTGCGCCGAGGACTGCGCCACCGCCGCTGCGGACCTGGCTCGGCCGAAGCCGAACGAGGCCGATTTATATCGGTTTATGCCAAAAAATAGTTTCTCTATAATTCCATGATCTCGCTGAGAATTAGAAGAAATTTCTACCAGGGGCTCGAAATGGGAATGGATGCTATCGATCGCCGGCTGCTCGAACTGCTGCAGGCCGATGCGACGCTGCCTATCGCCGAACTCGCGAGCCGGGTCAATCTGTCGCAAACCCCTTGTTGGAAACGCGTGCAGCGGCTCAAGGAGGAAGGGGTGATCCGCGGCCAAGTGGCACTGTGCGATGCGCGCAAGCTCGGTGTCGGCACGACGGTGTTCGTCGCCGTGCGCACGAACCAGCATACGGAGGAATGGGCGCGCCAATTCGTGCAGGCCGTGCGCGACATCCCAGAGGTGGTGGAGACCTATCGAATGAGCGGCGAGACCGACTATCTGCTGCGCATCGTCGTCTCGGACATCGATGACTACGATCGCGTCTACAAGCAATTGATCCGAGCGGTGCCGCTGTTTGACGTGAGTTCGAGCTTCGCGATGGAGCAGATCAAATATTCGACGGCGCTTCCGGTCAGGTGATGCGCGCTCGACGCGCGTAGAATGCCGGTTTTCGTCTTACCACTTTTCGCTCGCCGGCCAGCCGTCGGCTTGCCGCAAGCTTCCATCATGAACGATCCGCGCCATTCCAACAAATCCAACCCCGTGACACGCGTCGCCGTGCTCGTCGTCGTCGTCGTGCTGATCGTGATCGCCACGTTCGTGTTCAACGCGATCAAGGGCAAGCGGGAGTATGACGAGCAAAACGCCCCCGCTTCGTCGTCGCCCGCTTCGGCCGTGGCCGCTAGCGGCGCGGCGCAGTAGACGCGCGTCCGGGTCGCTGCGCGTCTCGGTCGCCGCGTCGATATCGCTCGATTACGCGGAGCCGATCGAACCGCGCGTGGCCTCAAGCCTCGGGCAAGTGAATTCCACCCGCATCTTTCCGGATCAGGAACGAGGCGGCTAGCATCTGCTTGCACTGCAATGCCAGCATTTTCAGTTCGCCGACGAACTCGGCAGGCTGCGTGCCCGCGCGCTCGACGTCGACCACCATGGCGTCGAGTTCGCGCGTGATCTGCTTCGTCGTCTCGGCTTGATCGATGGGCGGCGCGTGGGCCGTTTGCGCTTGCGTCAGATTTTCTCTGACGGTAGACAGCGCGCGTTGCAGTGCCTGCGAACCGTCGGGCTCGCGCTGGGCCATGTTTCGCAGCAGCGGCGCGGCTGCCGTGATATGCGCGGCCAGCGCGTGACTTTGCACGAGCAAATCGTTGAGTTCGGGCACGAACCGCTGTTGCGCCTTGGGCTCGAGCATCATGCGTCGAAATGCCTGGGCCAGATTCGCGAATGCGATGTGAACGTTCTTGCGCGCGAGCCGATAGCGGAAGTCGCGATCGTCGGCGCCGGCGTGGGCCGATTCGTTGGGCGCCGGGTTCGTCGCGGCGTCGAGCGCGGCGGCCGGGCCGCTCGCGCCGGCTCGCGGTGCGTTGCCCCACCACCAGGCGCTCTCGAGGTACTGGCGCGTCGCCGCGAGCATCTCGGTGACGAGCTTGCCCATCAGCCGATATTCCCAATAGGGGAAAAGATGGCTCGCCGCGATGGCGAGCGCGCAGCCGATGAACGTGTCGATCGCCCGCTCGCCGATGATACGCATGCCGCCCGGCGCAAGCAGGTGAAACAGCAGCAGCACGTACGAGGACGTGAACACGACGCTCGCCGTGTAGTTGAACAGCAGCAGGCTGTAGCTCATCACCATCGACGCGAACATGAAGACGAGCAGGACGGCCGGCGCCTTCACGAACCAGATCAACGCGAGGCTCGCCGCGCAGCCGATCGCCGTGCCGACGATCCGCTGAGTGTTGCGTTGTTTCGTCAGCGAATACCCGGGCTTCATGATGATGAGCGTCGTCATCACGATCCAATAGGCGTTGGTGAGCGGCAGCAGACGCCCGAGCCAAAAGCCGATGGCCACCGCGAGCGTCACGCGCAGCGCGTGCCGAAAGCTCGGCGAGGCCATCGTCAGATTCGAGAAGATCTGCGGCAGCGGAACGCGCCGGCTCGACAAAAAGCGCATGAGCGTGTGATCGATGCGCATCTCGGTGCGCACGTCCGACGTTTGGCCGCCGACGCTCTTTGTCATCTTGTCGATGAGACGTACCGCGCTCCATATGCGCCGAAACGAGCCCGATGCGGATGCATACGCTTCCGGGTTGCGTTCGGGCAACCCTTGCTTGCGCATCAGTTCCAGCTCGTATTCGATCGCGCGCATCTCCGCCTTCACGTGCACGCGCGAATCGGGCCGCCGGTTTTGCAACACGGCTAGGCCGATCTCCTCGAGGTTGCTCGCCGCCTTGCGGATCAAATCGCGGAAGAACAGCATCAAATCGGCGTTGCCGAACGTGCTGCGCATGAGCGGGTAGTCGGTGTGCGCACCGACGAACAGCTCATGCAAATCGACGGTGTTGATGAACAGGTTGAACAGCGTGACGCGCTGCGCGTCGAGCTTGCCGCTGCGGAGCTTCGGCAGGTTGCGCAGCACGATCGCGCGTGCGGCATCCTGCATCTCGACGGCCGCCGTCTGCTTTTCCACGAGACGGCTGTAGCATTCGTCCATATTGGCGTCGATGTCGTAGAAGTCGGCGCGCGCCAGCAAATAATCGGCGCAGGCGAACACATTTTCGGCCAGCGCCTGCTTCTCGATCCGATGCGCCTGCCATTGCGAAATGAGCGTCGCCCAGTAGGTGTACCACAGGCCGCCGACCAAAATCCAACTCGCGTTGACGAGCGCCTGGAGCGGCGTCAGGTGCTCCTCGAGCGTCATCACCATCATGAACAGCGTCGCGAAACTGATTTGCGGCCAGCGGTTGCCATAGACGATCGTGAGCGACAACACGAATGTCATCGCGACGACGGTGGCCCACAGTGCGAACACGTTGAAGGTGGCGATGCCCGTCGCCAACGCGGAGACGAAACCGAGCACGCTGCAAACGAGCATCTCGTTGTGCTTGTACTTGAGCGGCCCGGGCATGTCGACGACGCAGGCGCCGAGCGAACCCGTGGCGATCGTGAAACCCAGGTTGGCCTGATGAAACACGACGAGGCATAAGACAGCCGGGAGCGACACGCCGATGGCCGCGCGCAGTCCACCGAAAAAATATTGGCTGTAGAGAAATTTTTCGATTTCTTTCGAGTAGCGCATCGATCTCGAGGCGAGCAGCGGGGCGGGTGGGCTGGCGTGGAGTCTATCGTATTTCACGAGGAGCGGACACCGCCGCACGGGCCCGCGCCTTGCACCTCATGCCTCGCAGGCGGGGCGTGCGAACGACGAAGCTGCGGGCCGCCCGGCGGCTTTGCTATGCTGACGCTTTTCGCCGCTCACGCGGGCTCGCGTAAAGCGCGCAGGCTCGCCAACCCAGGGTTCATGCTCCAGCTTTTCTATTCGAACCGGTACGAAACGCTCGTTCAGGCGCTCGTCGACGATCTCG